>JBGTAT010000141.1:0-11477 GCA_041749755.1 Terrimicrobiaceae bacterium
GAGCGGCACGTCGTCTCGCCGCCGGTGGCCGGATACCTTCGCCGGGTGCCCGTCCGGGCCGGCGACTCGGTGGAGGCTGGGAAAACTCTTCTGGCGGTCCTCCACGCATCGCCCTCAAGCTTTCTGGATCCGAGGGCAAAAGCGCAGGCCGCCGCAGCTGTGCAGTCGGCCGAGGCGGGCCGCATGCAGCGGAGCGAGCAGGTGGAGAGCGCAACCGCAGAGCTGGAACTTGCCCGGAAAGAGCTCGTACGAGCGAAGCAGCTGCGAGCAAAAGGTGCCATCGCGGTTCAGGAATATGACACCGCGTTTAACCATGTGGACATGCTAGACAACCAGCTTGGCTCCGCCCGCTTTGCGCTGAAGGTCGCCGAGTTTGAGCTCGAGCAGGCCCGGGCGGCACTGGTGCAGGTGACCGGCGACCCGTCGGAGTCCGGCCAGCCGATCGAGATCCGCTCGCCGGTGTCCGGATTCGTTCTCAACGTGTTTGAGGAGAGCGCGCGACCGGTGACTCCAGGCCTACCGATCCTGGAGGTGGGTGACCCGCGGAATTTGGAGGTCGAGGTGGAGCTGCTTTCGAGCGATGCGGTGAATGTGAAGCCCGGGGCGGAGGTCTCGATCGAACAATGGGGCGGAGCGGGGCCTCTGAGGGGTAACGTTGTGCTCGTTGAACCGGGAGCGTTCCTCAAGGTTTCCGCGCTCGGGGTGGAGGAGCAGCGGGTGAAGGTGAGGGTGAAGTTTGCAAATCTCCCGGCAGGCGTACTCGGCGATCGGTATCGGGTCGAGGCGCGCATCGCGATCTGGCATGGAGATGATGTGCTTCAGGTCCCGACCGGGGCACTTTTTCGGAGGGGCAATGAGTGGATGGCGTTTGTCGTGGAGGGCGGACGAGCCAGTCTCACCCCGGTTCAGATCGCCCACACGAACGGCGTCGCGGCCGAGGTGGTCGGCGGGCTTTCCGAAGGCCAGCGGGTCATCCTTCATCCACCCGACCCGGTTCGCGACGGAGCTGCTGTGACGCCGCGCCCAGGTGCATCCGAAACCTGAAAATTTCGAAAAATCTCTCGATGGTACGATCCCAAAAAATGATCCGCATCGCCGGTGATTTTGCCAGAGCACAGGCGGGACGCCCAATGCCGCGTTCAAGGATTCGCGCCGCGTTATCGGGCGCATCTCCGAAAGCTGCAACCGGAGCGAGAGAACCCCAGGGAGCATGGGCGATGCTTCACTTCGTTTCGGTTGTGCTCCCTGCACCAAACATTCGTCTTTCCCACTTTACGAAGCGCTATCGCGCTGGTTTTCCGCCCGTGTGAGCGTTGGTTTGGCAGCGAAAGCCAGTCTCCAAACAGGCCCAGACGCCTGTTCTCCCTGCTATTTCCAACTTTCGGAGATGCGCCCGCACTCTCTGAGGCGGTTAATTTTCTGTGATATCAGGCCCTGCTGTGATTGATTGGCGGGTCCTATGACCGACCTTGAGCGAATCCGCCACTCCTGTGCCCACGTGCTGGCCACGGCGATCTTGAAAATTTGGCCTGAGGCGCAGTTTGCGGCCGGGCCTCCGGTGGAGAACGGGTTTTATTACGACGTCGAGCTTCCGCACCGTATTTCGCCGGAGGATTTCGGGCGGATCGAGGACGAGATGAAGCGCGAGGTGAAGGCGAACAACGTTTTCGAGCGGGTGGAGGTTTCGCGAGGCGAGGCTGTTGCGATGGCCGAGCGCGGCGAACTCGCGGCGCTCGGCGCGCGCGGGGAGGCCTCGAAGTTCAAGCTCGACATCGTCCGGAACATTCCCGACGGCGAGGTGATCACGCTCTATCGGAACGGCGCGTTTACTGACCTCTGCGCCGGGCCGCATGTGATGCGGACCGGAAACATCGGGGCGTTCAAGCTGACCCATGTGGCGAGCGCGTATTACAAGGGGGATGAGAACAACCCCCAGCTCCAGCGGATCTACGGGACGGCGTTTAAGAACAAGACCGAGATGGAGGCGTATTTCACGATGCTGGAGGAGGCGAAGAAGCGGGACCACCGGAAGCTGGGCGCCGAGATGGGGCTCTTCACGATCGACTCGGAGTACACCGGTCCCGGCATGCCGCTCTAGCTGCCGAAGGGGACCGTGCTGGTCGAGGAGCTGGAGAAGCTGGCCAAGGAGACCGAGTTCGCGGCCGGGTACTCGCGGGTGCGCACCCCGCACCTGGCCCGCGAGAAGATGTACCTGACCTCCGGGCACCTCCCGTATTACGAGGACTCGATGTTCCCGCCGATGGAGGTCAAGGAGGACGGGCTCTCGTGCGAAAAATACTACCTGAAGGCGATGAACTGCCCGCACCACCACCGGATCTTTGCGGCCGAGCCGCGCAGCTACCGCGAGCTCCCGCTGCGGCTGGCCGAGTACGGGACGTGCTACCGGTACGAGCAGAGCGGCGAGCTCTTCGGCCTCATGCGCGTGCGCTCGCTCAACATGAACGATGCGCACATCTACTGCTCGGAGGAGCAGTTTGCCGACGAGTTCCGCGCGGTCAACGAGATGTATCTCAAATATTTCGGGATCTTCGGGCTCGATAAATACCAGATGCGGTTCAGCACGCACGACCCGGCGAAGCTCGGCAAAAAGTATGTCGATGAGCCGGAACTCTGGCTGAAGACCGAGGCGATGGTGCGCGAGGTCCTGCAATCCAGCGGGATCAACTTCATCGAGGTCGCCGACGAGGCGGCATTTTACGGGCCGAAGATCGACGTCCAGGTCTGGAGCGCGATCGGAAGGGAGTTCACGATCGCTACGAACCAGGTCGATTTTGCGGTGCCCTCCAAATTCGGCCTCCAGTACCGGGACAAGGACAACGTCGAGAAGACGCCGCTGTGCATCCACCGCGCGCCGCTGGGCACGCACGAGCGGTTCATCGGGTTTTTGATCGAGCACTTCGCCGGCAACTTCCCGCTCTGGCTGGCCCCCGAGCAGGTCCGCCTGATCACGATCGGCGACGAACCGGACGTCCTGGATTTTGCCCGCGCCCTCAACGCCGAACTCCGCTCGCACGAGGTCCGCTCGACGGTGGACGGCTCGAACGATAAGATGCAGGGGAAAATCCAAAAGGCCGAGCAGCAGAAGGTTCATACGATGCTGGTCGTCGGCCGTCGCGACATCGAGGCAGGGGTCGTCAGCGTCCGGGTCCACGGGAAAGGCAACCTTGGTGCCAAACCGCGCGATGAGGCGGTTGCGGAGATCTTGGCTGCGATTCGCGAACGCCGCAGGGAGTGAAGCGGGGCGCATGGGCAGGATGCCCATGCCACGCAGAGCCGGTGCCACGAAGCCCTGCATCCCCGTAGCAGGGGCATCTTGCCCCTGCCTGAACACACCTCATACCATTTTTACACCGAAAAGGGTCCATTCGACGGACGGCTCGGCGAGCCATCCCTACCGTTAGATGGTAGGGCGGTTTCGCCGAAACCGTCGTGATATTCTACTCTTTGCACCGTATGTTTGGTATCACATGGGCAGGGATGCCGATACCACTTTGGCTTAAGGAGAGAGGCGGGAGGTCGTCCAGAGGCCGGCGGATTTGCGATAAAAGATCCGGTCGTGGAGCCGGTCGTGTCCACCCTGCCAGAATTCGATCGCATCCGGGATGACCCGGAATCCCCCCCACCCTTCCGGCTTTGGGACCTCGCCATTTGCAAATCGGGTTTTAAGTTCGTCAAACTTTGCGAGGAGGATCTGCCGGGAGGAAATGACCGCGCTCTGGTCCGAGACCCAGGCGCCAAGGCGGCTCCCGAACGGGCGGCTCATGAAATAGGCGAGTGATTCTGCAACCGAGATCTTTTCGACGGGGCCGGAAATTTCGACCTGGCGGGCCAGGGGCACCCAGGGGAAGAGCAGCGAAGCGTGGGGGTTTTCCGCCATCTGCCGAGCCTTCCGGCTGCCGTAGTTAGTAAAAAAAACAAAACCGCGCTCATCGTAGGCCTTGAGGAGAACGGTCCGGCAGGAAACCCGACCGGAGGCATCGGCCGTCCCGAGCGTCATCGCGTTCGACTCCGGAATCCCGGACCTCCGGGCCTCGTCAAACCACAGCCGAAACTGGCGAACCGGGTCGGGATCCAAGTCCGCCTCCAGCAGCGGAGGGCGGTCATAATCCTGCCGAAGGTCGTGAAGGGAATCGGGCTTGTCGGCTGACACCTTATTTGCCGAACGAACGCTGCTCGAACGCGGGAGGAGGAAGCGTCTCCGGCAACCCCAGAGGCTCGACAATTTCCTCCTCGTCGTCGTTCTGGCGCACCGGCTGCCCTTCGGCATCCATCAGTCGAGCGGTCACGAAGATGATGAGGTTGCGCTTGATCTTTTGGTCCACGTCCGAACGGAAGAGGCGTCCGGCCAGCGGGATGTCGCCAAGAATCGGCACCTTGTCCTGCGTCTTCTGTACGTCCTCGCGGATCAGGCCACCCAGAGCCACCGTCTGGCCGTCCCAGATGCTCACGCTGGTCGTGACTTTGCGTGTCGAAAAGATCGGCTGGTTGATGACGTTTGGCGTCAGGACGGAGGTTGAGATCTGCGGGACAGCAGCGATGCCGTTGAAAACAGGGCCTAAAATCGGGCTTCCGTAGTTGATGAACCCCTCGAACTCGACCACCTCGGGGGAGAGATTGAGGTCGATCGTGTAGTTATCTGGACCGACGACCGGCTCGACTTCGAGCGTGACACCCAGGTCGCGGGTCTCGAAAGCCGTCGGGGTTGTCGGGGTGACGATCCCCTGAGAAATAAAACCGAGGGTGATTGTGTCGCTGATCGTTCCGCTTTCGCTCGTCGGCGGTTCCGGGGGATTAAACTCGGTAGGATAGGGAAAGTTCCGCACCACCTTGATCACAGCCTTGTTGCCGCTCTTCGTGGTAACCTTGGGAGCAGACATGAGGTCCACTCCTTTCTTTTGGTTGAGCGCGCGAATCACAACTTGAAACTGCGGGTTGGTGAAGATGCCAGACAACCCGAAGAGCGCAGGGGCGGCAGCAATGGCCCCAGGAGTAACCCCTGCCAGAAGCGCATCGATGGAGTTGGCAGTGACGGCGGCTTCAGGTGAGGTTCCAGCCCCAGAGCGAAGACCTCCTGTCACAGGGTTCTGCCCAATGTTTCCGAAGGGATAGGTCGAAGGATCTACCGCTCCTCCGTATCCTTCCGTCCCACCGGCTCCGTAGACGCCCCCTCCAATGGAGAGCGGGCCGAGCAGCCAGTTAAACCCGAGTTCCTTCAGGTTGTTTTGGGTGATCTCGAGAAATTTCGATTCGATTTCGACCTGGGTGGGCTGGACACCCATGGCAGCATCCACCAGCGTGTCGATGAGATCCAGCGCGCTCTGGGTGTTGCGAACGAACAACTTGCTGCCAGCCGGAACGTACTGGGCAAAAGCTCCCGTGGGAAAGGGAACCCCCTGGTCTTTGAGGAACTGCAGCGCGTCGGAACGTCCGGTCAGCCGCGCGTCGTTCAAATTCGGCCCAGCGCCCGCAACAGGTGCTGTGGCATCGGTTGCCCCGGTATTAGCCGGAATGAATCCCGGCGGCACACGGTATTCTTTCGTCAGCAACTCATCCGTATTTTCGGTGATCGGAACGATGGAGACGGCAAACGGCTCGACCTTGTACTTGAGGCCGGCCAGCTCGGTCAGGTAGCGAAGTGCCTCGATGAGCGGAACGTTGTTGAGCGAAAGGTTGATCTTGGTATCCGCGTTCGCCATAGGAGCGGCTGGAGCGGCATCCGGGGCAGGTACGGCGGTCGGGTCGGTCGCAACTGGCGCAGGGGTCACCGGAAGTTTGAGCACGATGTTCACGCCCTTTTTGAGCTTCGGATCGTCCGTCGTGGTATCAAGGTCGCGGCTGCGTTGCTTTAAAAATTCGACCGCCTCGCGGACGGTCGTGTCTCGCAGATCGATTTTCGGGATGATAATCCGGTTCAATTTTGCCGAGATCGCCTCGGTTCCCGCACCCGAGATATTCCGGGTTTGGCCACCGGATCCGGTGTCACGGTTTTTAAACTTCCTGACCGGCCGCTCCCACGCCCGGTCCACGAGCCAGAGCATCCGGCTCCGGGTTTCGTTGTAAGCGGTCGTGCCGTATTTGGTCTTTTGCTGGTTGACCTTCTCCATGCCCATGCGGGCGGCATTGTTGTACGGGTCGATTCCCAGCACCTGCTCGTAGCGCTTAATGGCTAGGTCAAAGCGGCCTGTGGCATAATAGCCATCCGCCTCGACAAGCAACTTGACCACCTCATCGCGCTGGGCGGCAAATTGCGGAGTGACGGTTTTGTTGTAGTAATCCGACTGCTCGAGGTTGGAGAGGAATTGGACGGCCGGCTTGTAGCCGGGGTTAAACTGGGGGAGAAGGATTGTCTTCGCAACCTGCTCCGCATCCGCATAGCGACCGTTCTGGACCAGGAAGTTCGCGTAGGAAATTCCCGCTCCGCTAAATTTTGCGACCGCAGGTGCGCGCTGCGCCTCTGTGGCGGAGCCGGCGGGCATCCGGTCGAGCGCGTCCAAGTAGTTCACATAGGCCTCTTCAAACTGGCCGTCCTTGAGGTTTTTGTCGCCCTTCGCCATCAGTTGCTGCGCGACAACGATATCCTCCTGGCGGCGGACGATCTCCCGGTTCGCCAGCGAGGCGACGTCCTGCGCCTGGAGGGGAAGGAGGCAGAGGAGGATGAGGGTGGAAGGATGAAGAATAAATGCGCGCAGGCTGCGGGGCAGATCGGCGGCGAGGCTCACAGAATCGGAAAGGCTTTTTTTCATGGAAAGGAACGGTCCGGGTTATTGAGGGAGGGGAATGGTGCTGGGGTCCCCGGGAATCGCCTCGGCAGCAATGCCTGCGGCATCAGGGACGGCGACGACCTGCCCTTCCTCGTCGGCCCGGATCAGCGGCTGGCCCGCCGGGTCAAGCAGGCTGGCCGTCACAAACATGATCAGGTTGCGCTTCACATGCTGGTCGGCGCTCGTTCGGAAAAGCCGGCCGGCCAGGGGGATGTCACCCAAAATCGGGACCTTGTCCTCAACCTTTTGAACATCCTCACGCATCAGGCCGCCCATCACAACGGTCTGGCCGTCGTAAACCGAAACCTGAGTGGTTACCTCGCGCGTCGAGAAAACCGGTTGGTTGATGATGTTGTCGGTCACCCGGATATTTCCATCAACCGTAAAGAGGAAGCCGAGCGCGTCGAGTGCAACATACGTCACGTTGGCATTAATCGGGCTGCCGTAGTTGATGAATCCGTCAAACTCGATGACGCGAGGTGCCAAAACGAGGTCGATCGTATAACCATCCGGGCCGACCGTCGGTTCGACCTCCAAGGTGATTCCGGTTGGCTTCATCTCAAACGCAGTCGGTGTGGTCGGCGTGACGGGTTGGAAGTTCGAGCCGGCGGAGGAGGAAACTTGCGGGAGGTCGTATTCGGAGGGGTAACGGAACTCGCGGACGATCTCGATCGTGGCGCGCTGGCCGCTTTTTGTTGTGACCTTTGGGGCGGAGACCAGATCGACTCCTTTGGACTGATTCAGTGCGCGCAGGACGACCTGAAACTGAGGATTGGTAAAGACCCCGGCAAGTGCCAGAACGGCCGGTGCCGGACCTGCGGGGCTTCCAAAGAGAAGGCCGTCAAGCGCATTGACGCTGATCGCGCTGGTGCCAGACCGGTTGCCGGACGTAATCGGGCCTGAGCTCGGACCGCTTGAACCGACCGGAGTTCCCCCGGAGTTCAGAACCGGCCAACCAGAAGCCGGGATCGTCGCCCCGGCCGGGGTGGTTCCGCCGCCGCCATAGACGCCTGTCCCGAACGGCATCGCAAACTGGCCGAGGAGCCAGTCAAACCCGAGCTCCTGCAAGTTGTTCTGGGTGACCTCGAGGAACTTCGATTCAATCTCGACCTGCGAGGGCGGGGTCGTCATGGAATTTTCCACCAGGGTATCGACGAGGTCGAGGTTCGACTGGGTATTTTTGACGATGAGGCGGGACGTGGACGCGATATAGTTCGCGCTGGCACCATCCGGGAACGTGACCCCCTGGGCCTCGAGGAACTCACGCGCTCCGGAGCGTGCGGCGACCGAAGACTGAGAGCCGGCGGCGACGCCGGCGACCGGTGCCGCTGCGGCAGCCGTGGCTGGCAGGGAAGAGATAAAGCTCGGAGGCACCTTGTACTCCTTCGTGATCAAGACATCGGTCGGTTCGGACTGGGGGACGACGACGACCGAGTAGGGCTCGACTTTCAGCTTGAGGTTCGAGGCTCGGGCGACGTAGTCGATCGCCACGCGGAGCGGCACGTCCGAAAGAGAGAGCGAAAACGGGAGGATCGCGCTCTCCTGCTCCGGGGTGAGCTTCAGGACGATGTTGATCCCCTTGCGAGCGGGATCCTGCTCATCGCGGTCCGCAGCGGCGGCGCGGCGCTTCAGCTCATCCAGCGCCTCCCGGACGGGGGTTTCGTTGAAGGTGATCGGGGGGAGGATGATAGCGTCGAGCTTGCGGTTAATCGAGGCGGTCCCGCGAGTGTCGATCGACGGCTGCTCAATGATCTGGGAGGCAACGCCATCGAACCGGCGGACCGGAAGCTCCCACGCCTTGTTCACCTGGCGGAGCATGTCCCCGCGAGCCTCGCTGTACGAGGTGTCCGCATATTTCTGGCGGGCGACATTGACCTGCTCCATCCCACGGCGTGCAGCGATGTTGTATTTGTCCACGTTGAGCACCTGCTCGTAACGTTTGAAAGCGAGGTCGTAGCGGCCCGAAGCATAGAAACCCTGCCCTTCCTGCAGGAGTTGCTTGACCTCCTCCACATTGGCAACAAACGTGGGGGTCATCGTCTGGCTGGAAAAGCTGGTGGGGTCCTTAAGCTCCGCTCTCAGCGCGAGCGCCGGCTTATAAGAAGGATTGTAGCGATCCTCGAGGACCACGGCGACCGTCGTCTTGGCGTCCTCAAAGCGGCCCTCGGAGACACGCTGGCGGGCCAACTGAACGGCGGATTGCGAGAACCCATCCATCGCCTGCTGGCGCAAGGCGGCGGATGCCGAACCGCCCGCCGGAAGCATGTCCACAGCGCTTTTATAGTAAGCAAATGCGCTTTCAAAATCCTGCGACTGGAGCGCGGCCTGGCCCTTGGTCACAATCGTCTGCGCATACTCGGCCGTCTGCTCCGAGCGGCGCACCTGGCCTTCCGCGGTCCCCTGAACCCCGGGATATTGTGCAGAAGAAGGGGTCGAAAGAAATGCGAGGAAAAGAATAACAAGCGGCAGGCAACATTGTTGCACGGGCAATTTGGCCATGGCGGCGGAATAGGGAAACAATTTCATGGTGGGTTCTGGCAGCATGGAAAAAACCGGGCCGTTGGTCAGTCGGCCCTCCCGATTCGGAACTTCTGTCCCGTCTCAAGGTCCTGTATTTGGGCTTCTTGCGCGGAAATGTCAATAAGTTTGTATTTCCGCGACGTCTCAGGAGCGAGTTGGAACTCGTCGTCTTTTTTGACCCGCAACGTCGAGTTGTCGTACAGGTAGAGGAACTCGCCATAGGAGGTCGGATCATCCGACTCCTTGTTAATAACCAGCAAAATCTTCTGGCCGCTTTCGGTATTTTCGATTGTGAGGACCGAGGCATCGACCTCCATGTCGTTCCGGTTTTCGGATTTTTTCTCGTAGCCAAGGACCTTGTATTTGGTCCCGGCGATCATGTCGCCAAGCTTGAGGAACTGGGTGCGCGATTTGGCGTCGCGCGCGTTGAGGATGAACGTCTCCCCGTCGCCGGAGTCGCCGCTGAATTTCAGGCGGAACGGGACGGGATCGAATTTTGTGAGGCGGAGCTTCAGGTAGTAGGGGGGAACCGACTTGTCGCTGGTCGGGTCGGTCTGGGCTAGGAACTCGTCGAGGTTCGAAAACCGGTCGTTGTCGGGGTCCTGGTCCTTGATATCCGGGGCCGAGTAGTCGAGGTTGTACTTCATCAGCCAGGCATTTTTGATCGGCTCATGGAGATCCTGCCCGCCTTCAACGGGGTCAAAAAGTTTGCCATCCTTCAGGACATAAGGGCGCGAGACAAACAGGGAGCCCTCGTGGGCCGACCAGAGGCCCGGATTCGAAGCAGTTTGCGAGGCGGAATCAACCGACTGCACGTTCGGGGGCGCGATCGTGTTGTCAGGCTTTTTTGAGGTGTTTCGCTCGGCAAACCTGGCGGAAAACCCGTTGGCATCAAAGGCCAGCCATCCGGCGCAGGCGATGAGTCCAAGCGCAGCCACCCCGAGGAGAACGCGTTCGTAATGTTTCTTGATCCAGTCCATGGCGCTTACTTTTTCGCGACCTGGGGCTCAGGGAAGTCGAGCATTTCCAGGTTCAGTGTGACTTTGAGAAGCTCGCGGCCGAGGATGACCTGCAGCGACTTTTTTTCGCCGTCCTTCGCGTCGGCCACTGGGGCGAAGAGGTTTGCCGGAGAACTTGCTGAGGTGTCCTGGCTGACCTTCGGCGGGGCCTGCGGGCTGGAGTTTTGAAGGGAGAGGGACCGGACGATCAAAAACTGCTCCGGGGCAAGCAGCGAGTTGTAGGCGACGCGCACCTTCGCTGGGTCTGCGGTAAACGAGATGCTGAACGGCATGCGTATAAACGCGGGGGCGGCTTCCGACTTGTTCGGCTGGGCGGGCGTGCGCGCTGCCGACTCCTCGGCGATCGGCGGCCGCACGACGGAGTCTACGGAAGTCACCTTAAAATCCACCAGCCGCGAGACAAGCGATTGGATGACCCGGAACTGGCGGTAGAGCGCGGGGGCAGCCTGATCGGTTGGCACCTGGGTTTGGTATTGGTCGAATCCGAAGTAGAAGTTTTCGGGGACCTTGACTCCGTTGGCATCCGCCGACTTCCGCAGGTCGTTGACCGCCGTGCGGAGGCCGTCCTGAAACTGCTGAGGGGTTATCTTCTCGTCCAGGGGGATCTCCATCGAGGAAAGCTGGCCCTGGAGGGCGGTGATGCGGGCGGAGTAGCCCTCGATGTTCGCCTGCATCGCCTTCAGGTTTTCCTGGCTCGGGAACGGCACCTTGTTCTGAAGCGAGTGGAGCTTGGCAACAGCCGCCGTGTACGATTCGGATGCGGCCGCGTAGGTGGAGGCCGACTGAAAGATCATGTAGCTGAGGGCGCCTGCACCGATCAGCGTTATGACGGTGAGGCCCGCGAGAAAGGGATTGTCTTTGAACCAGCTCATGGAAGGGGAATCGGTTTGCGAAGCGGCAGGACGAGCGTGTAGCCGTAGGCCCAGCTTTCCCCGGTTGGGGTCGTCCGCTGGGTGACGATCTTGGCCTTGTCATCGGGAAGGTCAAAAACCGGCGAGGATTTTAAGTTGTCCACAAATTCATCGATGATCCGGGCTTCCTTCTCATTCGGAGGGTTATCCAGGTAGAGCCCTTTGACCTGCAGGCCAGTGATGCCCGAGGGGCCTGCCGCGGCAGCGGGCTGCCCGGGGCGGGCTGGTGCGGCAGGTTTGTCGCC
>JBGTAT010000142.1:0-1852 GCA_041749755.1 Terrimicrobiaceae bacterium
GGAGAGCGTCGGATCTTCAAGCGGAGCGATCGGCTCTCGGGGAAGAAGGTCTGCCTCCAACCCCAGCGCGGCCGGTGCAGGGAGCAGCGCCAGCAGTGCGGCCAGCCCGGCGGCGATGCCAGCCAACCGCATCCGGGACCGTTGGTTCATGAGCCGCTCCTTGGCCGCCAGAGTGCGGCCTCGATGCACGACCAGAGGTGGACGAGCCAGCCCAGAGTGCCCAGGCTGATGAACCAGACCACGACCGCCCCGAGAAAAAAGAGGAGGGCAGCGAGGATGCGGCCTTGCGTCAGCTGCCCGAGGCCAGGAAAGAAGAAGCTGCAGAGGGCAGCGATGACATTACCCGCAGATCCTCGACCGGTGCTCATAGGGGTATGATATCCGCGAATCCCGGGGCCGGCGCAAGCGATATCCTTCGGCCCTGCCCCTCGCGGGCGCATGCCCGAAAGTTGCACGCCTGTCAGGCGGAGGGCCTCCGGGTTCGGAGTTCCGCGTTTAGAGCGGTTTAACAATACTATAGCCGCTGCTTTGCGGCGGCGAAGGCCACAGGACCGCGTCAGCAGCTCGGGCAGTTTGATCACACACAGCAACTGCGCTGCCGCCGCACCCCTGCAACCTCCGGCGCTCGCAAATCAGTGGCCACATTACTATTTAAAACGCTCTACGCGGCTGGCGGGTGGGACGGCAGCCCAAAAAGCGCCGCCTAAAGGCGGAACTCCAAACAAGATCCCTCAAGGAGGAGCCCGCTTTTGAGACTTTCGGAGATGCGCGAGCGCCGTGTTCCGAACGCTTTTTTTCCGCATGAGGGGTTGAGAACCCCGGTCGCATCGTTCATCCTGCGGGGATGATTTCGATTCGGGAGGACGGCGGAACCGTTCAGGTCTCGGCCTTCGAGCGCGAGGTGCATGCGATATTTTCGGAGACCGGCAAGCTGTCGCTGGGCGCGGGGTTTGAGTACCGCCGGGAGCAGCAGGAGATGGCGTGTGCGGTCG
Source organism: Terrimicrobiaceae bacterium (assembly GCA_041749755.1). Lineage (GTDB taxonomy): Bacteria > Verrucomicrobiota > Verrucomicrobiia > Chthoniobacterales > Terrimicrobiaceae > QYQL01. Next base: position 993 of record JBGTAT010000142.1, read on the forward strand.
CGCGCACGCTGGAGCGCGGCGGGGCGATCGTCATCGAGGCCGGGACGGGGGTCGGGAAATCGCTTGCGTACCTGGTCCCGGCGGCGCTGCACGCGGTCCGCACGAAGCGCAAGGCCGTGATCTCGACCCACACGATCGCTCTTCAGGAGCAGCTGATGTATAAGGATATCCCGTTTGTGCAAAAGCTGGTCGAGGAGGATTTTGAGGCGGTGCTCCTGAAGGGCCGCCAGAACTACCTTTGCACCACGCGCCTGGCGAGGGCGATCGGACAATCGGCCGACCTCTTCACGACCGAGCAGAAGGCCGAGCTCGAGCGGATCCGCGAGTGGGGGCTCACGACGAAGGAAGGTTCGCTCAGCGACTTCCTCGAGCAGCCGGACTTGTCGGTCTGGGAGGAGGTCCGCAGCGAGCAGCACCTCTGCACGCCAAAGACCTGCGGCCCCCAGTCCGGCTGCCACTACCAGGCCCTGCGCCGCCGGATTGGCGGAGCGCACATGGTCGTCCTCAACCATGCCCTGTTTTTCACGCTGCTCGGGGCCGTCGAGGATGCGGAAATCCGGACCGGCGGGCTCCTTTTCGCCAACGACTTTGTCGTCTTCGACGAGGCGCACACGATCGAGGAGGTCGCCTCGCGACACATCGGGATGGAGGTCTCCCAGCTCGGCCTACGGCGCGCGGTCCAGCGGCTCTACAATCCCAGGACCAAAAAGGGCCTCTTCCAAATGATGAAAAATGGCCCGGCCTGCAAGGCGGTCGCCGACATCCTCCCGGTCGCCGACGAATTTTTCCATGCGGTATCCGCGCGGTGCGAGTTTAAGCGCGGGCGCGAGTTCCGGGTCCGCGAGGCCGGGCTGGCCGAC
>JBGTAT010000143.1:0-3598 GCA_041749755.1 Terrimicrobiaceae bacterium
CTGGGAGGAGCCTCGTTTGATGTCGTTTCGCTTGGCGGCCCGGTGGATTTCCATCATGAGCGGGCCGAGGTTGCGTTCGGCTTGGGCCTTCGTGAGGGCGACCCAGCCGAGCTTGGCGCAGTAGTTTTCGTATTCGGCGACGAGCTCATCCACGGTGAGCGAAGCTGCGGGGTCGCGAACGATCCGCAGGCCGATGAATGCCCGGAGGGAGTCGCTCTCGGCCAGCATGTCATCGACCCGCTGTTGCTGCTCTTTGGAGAGCGGCCAGCCGGTGCTCTCACGGGCGAATTTGGCGAGGCGGATCGCCCCGAGGATAAACCAGTTCAGGATGCCGCTGGCCTCCTCGGCCATGAGAATACGGTCGAGGTCGGGGGTGCATTTGAGCGGCTTCGTCAGGAACGGGATGATGAGAAGGCGGCGGTGCCAGGCGCTCTCATCGCCGTCAAGCTGGACGCGAAGCCGGTCGTTGCAGGTGATGAGGATGTTGTGGTCGCCGTTGAGCTGGCGCTTGCGGCCGCCCTTGAATTCGAGCGTGAGCGGGTCGCCGCCGGTGAGGGCTTTGATGACCTTTGCCCCGGCGCAGGAGAGGAAATCCCCTGGGACGTCGGAGCCCACCAGCAGGCTCACCTGATCGAGGTCGTCGAGCTCAAACCTGTCGCCGAGAAGCCGTGTGCGCAGCTGCTTGACGTTCTGGCTTCCGATGATTTGGCCGATGATCCGCCCGATGGTTCCCTTGCCCGCGCCGCCGATGCCGGTGAGGATGAGCATTTTCTGCCAGTTGTTGCGGCCGGTGAGGTAGAGCCCGCCGGCAAGCTGGAGAAGGAAGGCGTCTTCTTCGCTCATCGAAGCATAGATGAGTTCGTCCAAGAATCTCGGGCAGTCGGCGTCCGGGTCGAGGGCGATCTGGCATTGGCTCAGGCTGAAATAGTGGGGCGAGAACCCATGGATTTGCGGAGGGTCAAAATCCAGGTGGATCATGCAGCTCTTCAGATGGATGATGTTCTCGAATTTGCGGAACGGCTCGCGCCTCTCGGAGGCCGCCCGCAGGATCGTGATCATGTGGGTGAGCCGGTCGCCGGTGCGCCCGGTTTCTAGGAGCGGCTGGTTGAGGCGGCGGGCGTATTCGAGCATCCAAGCGGCGATGTCGGCCCGGATCGTGGCGTCGGTCTGCCAGCACCATGTCCCGCACTCCGGCAGATAGGTGTAGAACTGGTTGTTGTGGGGCTCGAAGAGGACGAGGTTCTCGAAGGCAAACCGGGCGATCCAGTAGTGGGGGTTGAAGTCGGCGACCTCGCGCTCGCCGTCGCTCTTGGTCCGAAAGTAGAATGGCTCGCCGTTCTCGGTGATGAGGGTTGCTTCGGCTCCGTCGACCGGCAGGCCCCAGGCGGAGTAGATACCGGCCTTTTCGAGCGCTTCGGCGGCGAACTTACCACGCAGCCGGGCACAGTGCCGTTCGATGATGCCGGGGTGGTTGGCTTCGAGCCAGAGGACGGCATCTTCCTGGGTGCGGGCGACGCAATGGGAGTGGAAGCAACTGAACGCCGCCGTTTTCTCAAAGACGATCGTCGAACTGTCGGATTCATCCCAGTCCTTGCCTTCGTTGCCGTGCGTTTCCGCCCACGGGCACTTGACCACCCATTTTCCGTCGTCGGGATCGAGGCATTCGCCCAGGAGCCCTGCCTCGCGAAAAGCTGCCACGATGTCGAGGGTATGCAGGTCGCCCTTGAACGCCTCCCACCATGGCTTTTCCTTTTTCTTCGCCTTGCCGGCCAACTCGGGCAACGGGAACACCGCAGCCGCCGGGTTTTCAAAAAGATCGGGATCGTAGGAGACGAAGCAAAGCCGGGTCTGTTCCTTGACCTGCGGGTCGTGCTTAAGGCCGTGCACGCGGGAAAAATATTCGACAGCCGCGGCCACGCTCTCGTCGTGCCGGAATCCGTCGATCCGCAGGAGCACCTTCAAGCCGTCCCCGCTTGGGGAGGTGAAGGCGGCAGCCACATGGGGATCGCCAACCACCTTGGCCCGGGCGTCGGCGAGAGTGCCGTTGAGTCCGTCGAAGTCGATCTGGAGGAGGTTGCTGTGCTTGAGGAGGCGTTTCCTGTCGGCAGTCGTGCCGGACACGCAGAACGCCGGAAGCTTCGTTTTTTCACGGTCGTAGGCCGTCTTGCCATCACGCCCGAGAATGCGCCGGAGGTTGTCGATCTGGGCGCGGAACTCGCCGGTCTTGATCGCCTCGAGGACGGAGGCCACCGTGTCCACCGCCGGGCAGTCGGGGGACATCGCGTTCGGAAAGGTCGTGACCTCGGCGGCGAAAATCGAGGGGACAGACGATGCTCCTTGGGGGGACACGGTTTTGTCCCCCGAGGGGACCAATGTCCCCTGAGTTTGAGGTGGCGGGGGGACATCAGGGGACGCGAAGTCAGTGCCTTTGTCCCCTGAGCCTTCATTTGAGGGGACGCCTGTCCCCTGAGATTGTTGATCCGGGGGGACGCCGGGGGACACACAATCCCCGTTTTTGTCCCCCGAGGGGACGGATGTCCCCTGAGTTGTCCCCTCAACCTGTGACCAACCGCCCCGTTTGGCCCGTTTTTTTACGGTCTCGGGATTCAGACCAAAGCGTTCTGCCGTCAGTTTGTAGCTGCGGGTCGCGACGTAGGTGGCTTTGACGGATTCCCAGTCCATGCTCAGGCTATCCCTTCAAAGGTGAGTTGTGTGACGCCCAAGTTGGCGGCTGCTTGTCCCTGTGCGTCGATGCGCATGTAGTAAGAGGGAGGTTTGACGTGCTCGCGATGCCCCACGTCGTAGTAAAGATCCACGCTCGGGTCTGCCCAAAGCAAGATTGGGCGGATTTGGGAGTCATCCCGATAAAGCCCCAGAACGAGTTCGCCCTTCACTGGCTCCCTGAAACGAGGGTTGCAGCATTCGAGCGAATGAACCCACTCTGCCAGGTCGGCATGCAGCCGCTTTTCCGGATCCATGTAATAGACGTGGCCGGCTTTGTTGAACTCGCCCTCCATCGTGACCCGGTGGTATTCGCAGTCGAGTTGGTGCTGGAGTTCACCCATCTGCTTGTTGAGCTTGTCAATCTGGCGGCTGATCCGGTGCGCTTTCGGGAATCGTCGCCAGATCGTGTTGGCAAAATCGTCGAACCGCAGACGCACGGCACGAAATGCCACAGCAAGGCTCAGGTGGGCTTTGTGGTCCGGGATGCGCTTAGCCATTGTGGTGAGCGATTACGATGTGGTTTGTGCGGGATGGGGACTCAACTGCCGTGCGCAATCGCGTTTCCCATGGAAGATCGGATTCTTCGGTGTCCATCACGGCGTTGATGGCAGTAATGACCGAGGCGAGTTCATTGAGGGTTGAGTATTTCGCCCGGAAGGCGGCCAATTCGCGCCGGGCGTTCGCGAGTATCTGTCGCTTGCTCTCCTCATCGATCAACGCGATCTCGATCGGGATCATTGCTGTCCAAAATAAATGGAACCTGGACAAGAGGGTTTGATTTCATCGGGCTCAGGAGGCCGCAAAAGGGTATTTGGGAGGATCTGCCCCCCGTCTTTTCTTTGTAAAATCTGCATGCTGTCCAAATTATGCGAGG
>JBGTAT010000144.1:0-3682 GCA_041749755.1 Terrimicrobiaceae bacterium
CGAGGTGTTGAGTTTTTGTTTGGCGACAAAATTATAACCACTCGATTTCGGGCATGGCAGCGTTTTTCGCTGTTCATGCCCGGACTTTTTTACCCCCTGTCCCTTTGCCTGTCTTCGTTTCCCCCTACCGGACAGGCCCTACCAAGGCCGCACGTATACGAACCGGTACTTCTACAACGGTCAGTACATCTATGGCGGAGACTATCGGCAGCAGCCCGTGTCTAACTCCTATGGTACCCCAAGGGGGGGGAGCGTCAACGTCTACTCGCTACGTGACCTACCGGGAATTGCCCAAGGATTATTCTGGGGATGCTTACTATTATAATAACCGCTACTATGCAGGCGGGCGGTATGAGCCGGGAACCTATTCCTACCAAGGCCGGACCTATGACAACCGCTACTTCCACAATGGCCAGTACATTTACGGCGGAGACTATCGCCAGTCAGCGTCCGTGGTCTCTCCTCAGCGGTACGGCGAGCGCGCCAGAAGCACTTACCGGAACATATCCCGCTAAGCATTCGACGGACTCCGGTCTCAACACAGCCCACCCGCCCTCATGGTGGGCTGTCACTGGAGATAGCAGTATCAAATCAAGAGATAAATTTTGGAAATATGTTGAGGGCAGGCGGGAGGGTGCCGATTTGATGGCATCACATCGGCCCAAGCTGGATCTGGGTTCCAAGCAAGACGCTTTGCAACGACGGTGTCGGCAGGAGCGCATTCCCCTGAAACCTCATATATGTTGTCTGGACCGCAATGTGCGCTCCAGACTCTTCGGTGGTGTGGATGTATTCGAAATTGCCGGGGTCGTTGAGCGCCGCATGGGCGATCGCGTCGAGGTCGGCTTGGTGGGCAGGGGTGTGCAGCCAATGCATGTGCTGCACTGAGCTACTCGGAGGCCCGTCGGATCGGGGCGCCACGCCGCTTCAAGCTCCTCCGGGCGAGAAACCGGGATTCCTCGTCCCCGGAGATTTCGTCCTGTCCCGCCCCACCGGTCAGGCGGTAAAATGCCAATATGAACGCCACGCCCATCCACGGACACGAAATCATGGAACTCGTCTCCAAATACCCTGAGGGTAGGTGGCGCCCGTGATGCTGGCCTTTTGGGATGAAGAGTTTTTTTGAACGTGGGGGAGCTTGGGTGGCCGGGCAGTTCCTGCTTTTTGTGGCATTGATCGCGCTTGCGCTCAGGTATCACAGCGCGGGACCGGCGGCATGGAGAGGGGCCGGAGTCGGGGTGCTCTTCACGGCCGCAGCCATCGCTGTCGCCGGGGCAAAAGCGCTCGGCAAAAACCTCACTCCATTCCCCAAACCCTTCGACCACGCCGATCTAGTCCAACACGGGATCTACGCGAAGATCCGCCACCCACTCTACACCGCCGTGATCCTGGCCGGATTTGGCTGGGCGATGATCTGGCTGAGTTGGCCTGCTGCGGTCGTGGCGGCGGCATTGATCCCGTTCTTCCATGCGAAATCCTGCCGGGAAGAACGCATGCTTCGTCAGAAGTTTCCAGGGTATCGCAAATACGAAACCCGAACCAACCGGTTCATCCCATCGGTCTATTGACAAAGTCACCCATGAATAAAGCGGAAATCGTCGGGGCCATTCTTGATCGGCCCCGTGCCGGCAGCCGCACGGCCGCCCCGGCCGCCAGAATTGTCCGGGTGGAATAATCTGGCCCCCGCAGCGCATGCCAAAACCTCTTTCCAAGCCGTGGTTCGTCTACATGCTCCGGTGCTCCAACGGCTGCCTCTACACCGGGATCACGACCGACGTTCAAAAACGCCTCAAGGTCCACAACGCCGGCAAGGGGTCGGCGTATGTCCGGGCCCACAGGCCAGCCAAACTGGTCGCTGTCACGGCATCTGAAAGCCGGTCCGCCGCATCCCGCTTGGAGTATTCCGTGAAATCCCTGAGCCGGGCGAAGAAGATCACCTTGGCTCGAAAGTGGAAGGCTGCAAGCTGAACGCGGCGAGAGCCGCGAATGGCGCTGGGCCTTTTGGGGTGCTGCCCGTCGGGACGTCCGGTCCATTTCAGCCCGGATCCGGGGATTACTCACCACGGAGAGCACGGAGATATGAAGAAGGAACGGTCCAATGGCCGGGACTAAGTTCTTTGAAAAAAAGCGACGATACGGCGGGCAGTGCAAAACAGGGAGCACAGGCGTCCCGCCCAATACCGTTTACTTAAGAGGGTTTTAGCTGCAGATTCACGCAGAGTAACGCAGATTGAAGATGAGACAACATGCTCTCCATCAGTTTTCTGTTTTGTATATCTGCGTGAATCTGCGGCCCTGTCTTTTCCTGCTAAGTTAACAGGATTGGGCGTCCCGCCTGTGAAAGACGCTCGCCTGCGCTTGCAAAGTCAGTGCCTAAACAGGCGGGACGCCCGTTCTCCATTCTCGCTGCAAAGTCCGACTATTTCCAAGAACTGGTATTAGTGCCGCGCACACTGTTTATGCGGCCCGGGGCTGTCCGGCCATCAAACGATTCCGTCCCCGAACAAGTCGGGTTCCCTCTCATCCATCTCCGCCGGCAGCGGTGCAAACCGGGGCGCCTCCAGCAGGGGCATGCGGGGATGCTGGAACCGGTCGAGTTCTTCCGGGCTGGATGCGCGGGTGACGACCTTGATGAGCGGCTGGGCGGTCTGGATGTCCACCAGCCCGCGGATGACGAGCCCCTCAGCCACATCATCCCAGATCAGCTTCCCCGTGATCCCGGAACGCTCGGCAAACCGGTCGGCCGGGATGTCGATGATGAGCGCGCCTCGCTTTTCCCACCAGGACAGGATTTCGCTCCTGGCAAACCCGGCCCAGCCGTGGCGAACCACCCCGCCCTCGCCGGAGCCGGTGATTTCCTGACCGGGCTTATAGGTCTTTCCCCGGGATTGGAACGTCGCGCACATGGGCAGCCTCAGGTAGAGAAATGGAGGGCCAGCCAGACCGCATCGTCCGACACGGAGTCCACCCGGTGCCGGGTATGAGCCGCAATCAAAAGAAAGTCGCCGGTCTTTAGCGTGACATCCCCGCCGGGCTCAAACCGCAGCACAGCCTCACCACGGACCATCATCACCCATTCCGGGTTTTTCTGGTCATACCAGAACCCATCCGCGCTTGGCTGACCATTGGAGACAATCTGTTCAATCCGGATACCGGGCAGGTTGAGGAGGGTGCGAAAAGTTTCCGCCTCGCCTGGCGGGGACTCGAGGAGGTTTTTGACAACGGGCGGCATCTGCTTCCGATACCAGACAACGGAGAAAAAGCACGCATGGAAGCGAATGTTCCCGGGCCGCGGGTTGCGTTAAATTTTCCGGTTTACTTGGGCGGGGAATCCGGGGATAGTCATCGTTCTGTCGCTCACGTGGCGGAACTGGCAGACGCGTACGGCTCAGGACCGTATGGGGCAACCCTTGGAGGTTCGAGTCCTCTCGTGAGCACCAATTTTTTATTCCTTGTCCCGATTCCTGCGCCAACAAGACCCTGAATTTGTGCGGAGCACATTTTCTTCGATTGCCAGCCGGTACGATTTTGCGAACCACCTGCTGAGCGGGGGCATGGATTTCCTGTGGCGGCGGCGCGTGGCGAAGATGGTCGCGGCGGCGTCCCCGGGGAGGATTCTGGATTTGGCGACCGGGAGCGGCGACCTGGCGATCGCCCTGCGCGAAGCCTGCCCGCATGCGCT
>JBGTAT010000145.1:0-9477 GCA_041749755.1 Terrimicrobiaceae bacterium
ATCGAGGTGTTGAGTTTTTGTTTGGCGACAAAATTATAACCACTCGATTTCGGGCATGGCAGCGTTTTTCGCTGTTCATGCCCGGACTTTTTTACCCCCTGTCCCTTTGCCTGTCTTCGTTTCCCCCTACCGGACAGGCCCCATCTACCGCAACAAGAGCCACGCCAATCCGTCGAAATTCATCCGCAGCGATGCGTTCAAAGACGGGTCCGTGGCCAAGAACTTCGTGATCTCCGCCTCCAAGACCTACGAGCTCAAGGCCGACTATACGGCCAAAGACGCCGTGCAGTTTGTGGAATTCCCCGACCTCGACAGCCGCACATGGGAGATTCTGGAACTGGTGATGCAGATGGCGCAGATCCGCAGCGGGGTGACCGGCGCCGCACAGGGAGCGGTGACCAACCTGCCAGCCAACGGGACCGCCACCGGGGTGCAATCGATCATGATGAGCGGGAGCGTGCTCCACAAGATGCCAATCGAGTGCATCAAAGACGGCATGGAAGACCTGCTGGACATCAACGCGCAGGTGCTCTACTCCCGCCAGGACAAGGAGGAAACCTTCACCTACATGGAAGGCTTCGCCACCGAGCTGATCACCCTCGACGCCCGGAACATCAAGAGCCTGCGGCTCAACATCCGGCTCCTGATGACCCGCCTCCACGAGCGCGACAGCCTGGAGAGTGCCAAGGCCGCAATCGAAGCAATCGGCCAATACCTGGCCCTGCCAGAAGCCGAGAAAGATGGTGTGCGCGCGCTCTTCATCCAGGTGCTCAAGAGCCTTCGGATTACCGGGGCCGACGCCCTGTTGCGCCACGGGATCCCGCCCGATCCGAACGCCCAGCCCCCGCAACAGGAGAGGTTCACCGAAAGCCTGAACTACAAAGACGCGCCTCCGGACATCAAGCGCCAGATGGAAGCGGCCGCCGGTTACAAGCCCTCGACGATGGCGGAGGAAGAAAAGGCGGAAACCGAAAAGGTGAAAGCGAAACCCGGCCAGGCACCCGCAGAAGAGCCACTCCCGGAAGAGGTGCTGCCCGAGAACGCGGCATAAATTTATGAGAGAAATCACATCCCACCGGGTGAACCCGGCAAACGACAAAATCCAGATCCTCGTCACCGACGAGCCCGGCGCGGGCGGCGCAAACCATCGGTATGAGCTGAGCGGGTACGATCTGGGGAGGAATCCCTCAGCGGTGCCACTCGCTGGTTGCGTGCCGTCCATAGGTCCCGGGCAAGTAATCCTCTTCCAGAACGGCCCCATCAATGAGGCCGGCGTGAATGGAGTCACCCAGGAGGTGCTCATTGCCATCTGCATCGATCGTCTGAAGTCGTTTCAGGCCGGGCCGTTTGCGTGCCGGGAGAACGCGATCGCGCTCACCAAGCTCGAAGAAGCGCAGATGTGGCTTCAGAAGCGGACCCGGGATCGGATGGAAAAAGGGATCGAGGGGACTCACCTTCTGGAGCCGTCGGACAGCATCATCTCCAAGCTGACAGACATCCTCTGCAAAAAGCTGAAGGTGACATCCTCGCAGGTGACCCCGGACGCGCGGTTCGTCGAGGACCTCGGAGCCGATTACCTGGATAAAAGCGAACTGCTGATGGCCATCGAAGAGGAATTCGATGTTGTGCTGCAGGATGAAGACATCAAAGACGCCCGCACCGTCGCCGACGTCGTCAAGCTGCTCGAATGAGCCGGGAGGAAGCCATCGTCGAAGAGGCGGCCGCCCGATTGGGCGAGCATTTTGATTCGGTGCAGATCCTTGTCTCCCTTCCCATGGATGGAGGCGGAACACGCTGCATCAAGAAAGGCGGAGGGAACTGGTACGCCCGGCAGGGCATGGCGCACGAGTTCATCAACGAAGACATGGCGCAGGAAATCGCGGTGAAGGTCAATGAAGGCCGGCCCGATGACGACACCCCTTTTCCAGGATGAAAAAAGGTTGGATCGCTGTAGATCTCGATGGAACGCTTGCCCAGTACGACGGGTGGGTGAACTCCTCGACCATTGGGGAGCCCGTGCCCGCGATGTTGGCCCGGGTGAAAGCGTGGCTGGCCGATGGGGAAGACGTGAGGATCTTTACTGCACGGGTGGGGCCCCAGAAAGACGTCAACGAAGCCGTGCGTGCGCGCGAGGCGATCGGCAAGTGGTGTGTCGAGCATGTCGGCCAGGAACTTCCAGTGACGGCCACGAAGGATTTTGCCATGAAAGCGCTCTGGGATGACAGGTGCGTGCAGGTGGTCCCGAACACCGGGATTGCCCTCGAGGACATCTCGCGCGCGGCCTCGGCCGTAGTGCTGAGCCTCCAGAACCAAGACCCCCCCGCCGAGATCTCCAGACTCATGGACGAGTTCACCTCTCTGTTATGATCACCCCCGCGCAGGCCATAGAAGCCGAGCAGATTTTCAAATGGGCGCACGACCTCGAGCACAGCGAGGCGTTCCGGGAGTTGGTGGTACGGGAGATCCGGGAGCGGGAAGCCGAGCATGACCGCTGCGGAACCGATGTGAGCCGCAAACCCCGGGAACGTGCCGAACATCACCGGGCCTTAAAACTCGCGCGCGACCTGATCGGCCACGGGGACGCCCCGGGGATCGTCGCCAAGAAGAAAGCCGAGGCCTTGGAGGTCCTGCGGCAGTGGAAAGAACAGAAAGGCGAGGCGTTCCTGCCCCTGCCAGATGGAAGAAATCTATGAAAGAACCCAAATACATGGTGGTGAGCGATCGCAACGAGCGATTGACCGGAGGCAGGGAGATCGGGCGCGGGAAGTTTATCGTCGAGCGAGCAAATGCCGGCGCGTTCCTCGCCCAAAGCGAGCACCTCAATATCGAGCCCTGGCGCGGATTCTCGCGCCTCTACGACATCCGGCCCGGAGACACCGTGCTCTTTGTGCGCCCCGGCGGGTACGGGGATCTGCTCTTCTGCACCCCAGTGTTTCGCAAGCTCAAGGCCATGGGCTGCCGGATCCAGGTCGCCTGCTGGCCAGAATTTGCAACCGTACTGGAGGCAAACCCCGACATCGACGGACTGGTGCCCTATCCCGTGCCCGTGGAGATCTGGGAAGCCGCCGGCCGGCATGTGTGGCTGGAGCGGATCTTCGAAGACGGAGTCGAGAGCACGGCAGAAACCTTCACAACCCACGCCACCGATCTGATCGCCCGCGCCTGCGGGATCGAGCTCGAAGACAAATCCATGCGGTACGACGTGACCCCCGGCGAGAGGAAGTGGGTCGCGCGGGAGTATCCGAAGGGAGCCCGTGCGCGCGTAGGGATCCAGCTCCACGCCAGCGCAAAGAACCGATCCTATCCCTGGGGACACCTGCAAGTGCTCGCCGCCCTGCTCGCCAAAGACGGCCATGAAGTGATGCTGATGGGCTCACCCGGGAGCATCAAAGACTGCGAGGGGCCGTTTGTGAACCTCACCGCGGCGAACCTCACCTTCCGCATGACGTGCGCCATCATCGAAACCTGTGATGCGATGGTTACCCCCGACAGTTCGCTCTGCCACGTCGCCGGGGCGCTTGGAATCCCCACCGTGGCCCTCTACGGGCCGTTCCTCTCTCAAACCCGCACGCAGTACAGCCCCAGCGTGAAAGCCATCAACGGCAAGGCCCCCTGCGCACCCTGCATGCACCATGACAACACCGGCATTGCCTGGCCCGCCGGGTGCCCCGGCTGGGAAACCGGCGGATGCGCTGCCCTCGACAACATCCCGCCCGCGCTCGTGGCCGCCCAGGTGTCGCACATGATCGAAACCGGAAAGCCTGACTTGATAAAACGATGAGATCTGAAATCACTAATTTTTTAAATGAGTGTTCCGGAAAGACCTTCGGAAGATTGATGGTTATCGGGATATCGTCTGTTGTTAATCATAGAAACCGTCATCTAATTCAATGTCGGTGCACTTGTGAACGGAAGTAAATATTCTGCCTACATCGTTGAAAAGCGGGAATACCAAAAGCTGTGGGTGCAGGGGCAGAACTTTTCTAGGGGAACTCCGAAAAACGAAGGAATATAGCGCATGGCAAGGCATGAAGTCTCGTTGTTACAAAAAATCGGACAAATGCTTTCACTGCTATGGTGGTCGTGGAATTTCAGTGCACCCAGATTGGCGGACAGACTTTCTCACGTTTTTGCATGATGTTGGCCAAGCGCCTTCCGAAAAGCACACTCTGGATAGAATTGATACGAACGGAAACTATGAGAATGGGAATGTTCGATGGGCAACGGTTCAAACTCAGATACGGAATCAACGCCGAAGCGTTGTGACTGTTGAGAGTGCAAAACTAATAAAACAACTCCGGAATCAGGGGGTTCCGTTATCAAGCGTCGTTCAGAGGACCGGTCTATCTCGCTCTGCGGTAAGTGGAGTGTTCTACAACCGAACATGGAGAGATATCGTGCCATGAGAGAAACAAGCAAAGCTCTCAGAAGACGTTGGGTGGAGGATGCACAAGGCATTTTCCCCTGGAAGAAGATCTTCAAAGGGCGCGGAATCGATGTCGGATGCGGTGACGACCCTCTCCCGTTCCCCGGCTGCCAGCCATTTGACCAACAACACGGAGACGCCAACAAGCTCTCCAGCTACTATCCGCCCGGGCACTTCGACTATCTCCATTCCTCGCAAAGCCTTGAGCACATGCTCGACCCGCGCGAGGCCCTCGCCGATTGGCTGAAGGTCGTAAAGAGCGGAGGGCACCTGATCATCACCGTGCCAAGCTGGGAGCTCTATGAGGGGATGAGATTTCCTTCTGTCTTTAACCCCGACCACAAGAGCACGTGGTCGATGACGCTGCCCAAGTCGTCTGCCCCGATCCACATCCTTGTTCCCGAGTACCTGCAAACCCTCGACGTCGAGGTGCTGATCTGTCGGCAGGTGGACACGAACTACGATCACCGGCTCGGCACCAAGAAAGATCAGACGTGGGAGGAAAGCGACGGGGTGGAAGCCTTCATAGAATTTGTCCTGAAGAAACCATGATCACACCCCTCATCGTCGCCGCAAAGCGGCAGCGGCATTCTGTAAACCGGCTCGTCGAGCATTGCCGCCGGCTCGATGGCACAGAGATTTCGGTACTCGAAGCCGACGAGCGAGGAGAGACATCCCCCCACCGCAACAACTCCGCCTTCCACCAAGGAGCGCTGGCCATGGCCGGCAAGCCGTTCCTGTGGCTGGAGCCTGACAGCATTCCGACCCGGGCCGGGTGGTTGGCTGCGATCGCCGCCGACTACAAACGCCAGGGAGCGGAGATCCTGATCAGCTCCGACACGCACCCCCCGCATGACATCGTGGGCGGGATCGGAGTCTATGGCCCCGACGTGCGCTGGCTGATCCCCAAGCGGATCGCCCGCGGGGGATTCGATGGGTGGATGGTGCGCCACCTCGGCCCGCTTATCGCAAAGACACCCCTCATCCAGCACAGCTATGGAGTCTATGACAGCCGGGGGGAAATGACCCGGCGCCACTCCTTCCCCGGTGATGCCGGGATGCTGCGCCCCGATGCGATGATCTTCCATGCCGACCCCAGCCAATCCCTGATCGTGCGCCCCAAGAACGCCGGCGAAAAGACCTTCTGCCACACCGGGGACCTGGGCGACGTGATCGCCGCCCTGCCCGTGATCCGGCAAATGGGAGGTGGTCGGCTGGTGATGCGGGACCATCCGTACTGCAAAGACGGCCAATACCGGCCGATCAAAGGCGTGAAATTCCAAGCCCTGCGGCCGCTGCTCGAAGCCCAAGATTACATTGAGAGCGTCGAGTACGATGAAACCTGCCCCGTCGACATCGACTTTACGCACTTCCGCAAGCACTACAGCGAGCAGAACACCCTCACCGCGGCGCACGCGGCGCACGTGAGGTGTGCGGACGTCGACCTTTCCCCATGGCTGCATGTCGAGCCCTCGGCCACCTCCGCCGGCCGGGTGATCGTGGCCAGAAGCGAGCGCTACCACAACGACGCCTTCCCCTGGAAGCGGCTCGCGCATCAACTGCGCAAGAAGATCCTCTTCGTTGGGCTGCGCGAAGAGCACGCCGCCTTCCAGCGCGAAGCCAAGTGCCAAGTCGAGTACCACCCGACCGCCGACCTCCTCGAACTCGCAGGCCTGATCGCCGGGAGCGAATTCTTCATCGGAAACCAATCCTCCCCGTGCTGGATCGCCATGGCCCTCGGGCACCCGCTCATCCAAGAAACCTCGACATGGAACCCCGACAGCCGGATCCCGCGCGAGAACGCAAAATACTGCCTGGATGGAGACGTGAAAATCCCGTGATTTTTTTCTTGCGCTGACCGGGGGGCGCATCAGTGGCGGGAAGTAATGAGCGAAACCGTTACAGAAGCCCAGCCAGGTGCAACGCCCGAAGGGCCTCAATACGTCGATCTAAACGCCATCAATGATCCGGAGCAACTCCGGGCCGTGATGAGCAACCCTGAAAAGTTCACCTCCGAGAAACCCGCTGAGGTCGTCGAGACCCCCGGGGAAACTCCCGGAGAGAAACCCATCGAGACCCCGCCCGGAGAAAAGCCGAAAGGCGCGGAAAAGCCCGTCGAGGTTGTCGAGGAACCCACCCACAAGAACCGGGTGAAAGTGCGCATCGCGCACCTCCCCGAGAGCCAGCAGGAGGTGCTCAAGCTCGTGTCCCTGGGGAAGACCGTCCCCGAGGCGCAAGCCGATGTCGTCGCCACCCTGATCCGCGACGGGAAATCCCTGGCCGAGGCCGAGGCCGAAGTCTTCGGCACCGCCGGCCGCAAAGTCGTCGAGGAACCCAAAGGCGCGGAGAAGCCGGTCGAGAAACCCGTCGAGACGGTTGTGGATCCGGTGAAAACCAAGCAAGACGAACTCGACGCCCTGCGCGCCGAGCTCGACAAAGCGGAAGAGGCCTACGACCTGAAAGCCTCCCGCGTGCTCCGCGACAAGATCGACGACGCCCGCTGGGAACTGCGGGAGCTCAAGGCAGCGGCGAAGAACGCCGTGCAAGTCGCCGAGACGACGGCCGCGCAGAAGATCGTCAATGAGATCGCCCTGCACACCGCCCGAGCCATCGAGCTCTTCCCCGACGCGGAAAACGAGGGCACACCACTTTTCGAAGCCATCCAGGATGCAGTCGAAGACCTGCGGGAGAGCGATCCCGATTTCTTCCTGAACCCTCGCTGGCCGATCACTTTGGCAGCCGAAAAGGCTGCCGAGCTTGGTATTCCATCCACCAAGCACAAAGGAGGAGCAACTCCTCAACCAGGGGAACAACCGCCCGGGCCGCCCGCAAAAAGGCAGGCACGGTCGATCACCCCCGCGTCTGGCGCGTCCGGCGGGTCTGCAAGCAAACCAAACGAGGGAAGTGACCCTGCCGCGGAATTGGAAGCCGCCGGCACGGATCCCGTACTTCTCCAGGCCTATTTGAAAAAGTACGGCCGCCGAGACGTGAGCCGGATCCCGCTGGCCGATGCCTTTGCCGCCTGAGTCAAGGCCCTCACCAAACCACCAGCAAAAAAGGAGGAACGCGGGAAACCCCCGCGCTAAAATACCATGTCAAACATTGCAAACATTAATGGGCTGACGCAGTCCTACGCCGAGGCCGCCAACGGCAACCTCGTCGGGCAGGCGTTCAGCAGGCTCCTGATGGTCATGAGCACGACGAAAGACGTGTTCGGCCAGATGGAGGGACCGGAAGGCTCGCGCCGTCCGTTCATCACGAAAACCGACCTGTCCAAGGGTCGCGCGCAGACCGTGAACTTCAGCGTCTCGAGCAACGCCGGGCACATGCCCCGTCGCGGCGAGCAGAAGTTGCAGGGCAACGAAGAGCGGCTTCGGATGTCCAGCTACTCGGTGAAAGTGGACATCGTGCGCCACGCCATCGGCCTGAACGAGAAGGTGAAGCAGTTCCTTGCTGCCGGCCTCTCGCTCGAAGAAGCCTACCAGAGCGTCCTCTCGGACCACCTGGGCCGCTTCAAAGAGACCGACATGAAGATGGCGCTGCGGAACAAGGCCACGGAGGCCAACACGATCCGCCCGAACAACAAAGCCAGCCTCGATGAGCTCACCAGCGCCGACGTGATCAACACGGCGGTCCTCGGCGAGGGACTCGGCGGCATGACGATGCTCGGGGCCAAGGAGATGTCCATCAACAAGAGCCAGGCCGGCGCCGACGTGCTCCGCTATCTGTTCTTCGGAACGGTGAACGGGCTCAACGCGCTGAAGACCAACTCCCAGTACCTCTCGGCCGTACAGGCTGCCGGGGTGCGCGGAGACAACAACACCATCTTCTCGGGTGGGTTTGTTGACTGGGACGGCCAGGGCATCTACGCCCAGAACATCACCGATCCGGACGCCGAAGGTCCTATCGGGGATCCGCTCGAAGCTCGCGCGCTGCTCGGTACGGCCATCACGGCCGGGTCGACCAACATCACGATCACAGGCGGCGGCCTCGCCGGTCCTGCGGCGAACGCGATGTACTTCCGGTGGTTCTACGGCCACGACTACATCTGGACGGAAAACCAGACGGCAGCGCCCGACAGCGACGAGTACTATGTCGTGATTTACAACACGACTGGTGCGGACCGCGGGAAGTTCGGCGTCTACAAGTATGTGGGCACCGACAACGACGGGCAGGAGATCCAGAGCACTCTGCGCCTCGGCCCGACCGATGCCGGCGATCAGGTCTCCGAGCTGGCCGGCCAGACGTGGGACAGTGCGAAGCACACCACCTCGCACCCGATCGGGTCGATGGTCATCCAGGTCAACGCCCTGTGCGTGCCGGTGTGTGAAATCTTCGGCCTTGGGGTAGCCAGCGGCCTGCGGGCCTACGGCGCGATCCCGATGCAGAAGATCGAGCAGGTCGAAGACTACGGCTTCGACAAGGGAATGGGCTACCTGAGCATCTACGGCCAGGACGTCGCCAAGGACACCAACGATCAACCCCGGCACTATGTGCGCCTCCAGTGCGCCTACAAGGTGCCGGGCATCAGCCTGCCAGTCATCACCGACTAAGCAAGGCTCTCCTCTCCTCGGGGAGCTCGGGCGACCGGGCTCCCCCTGGAGACCAATTTCAAAATGAAAATCCACCTCTACATTCGCGATCTCGGCGGCGGGCAGCCGGTCATCCAAGTCAACGGCACGAACGGCACCCTGATGAGCTTCATCTGGGACCGGTCGCGCGTGGCGCACGTGCGCACCTACGACGTTTCCAATCCCGAAGGGCTCAAGAAATTCCGTCGGGAGCAAGTCGAGGTGCTCAACCAGAAGCTCGCCTGGCCCGTGCTGGTCGACGTGGATCTGGGCGAGGCATCCGACGGGGTGGGCCGAGCCGAGCGCGAGGAAAACCAACGCGCGATCTCGGGATTGAAAGCCGAGGTCGAGGCCCTGAAAAGCGCCTTGGATGAAAAATTGCAGGATGGAGCAGAGGTAGCTCGCCAGCTTCATAAACTGGAGGCCGTGGGTTCGACCCCCACTCCTGCAACGCCTCCCGCACATGGGACCCCGCAGGGT
>JBGTAT010000146.1:0-2877 GCA_041749755.1 Terrimicrobiaceae bacterium
CCGCGCCGGCGACCTGCCAGAAATCGTGGCGAAGTGCCGCCGGTACCGGGCGAAAGCCTACCTCGCGCTGAACACGATCCTCTTCGACGAGGAGCTCGACGAGGCGGCGGCTTTGTGCCGGATGGCGAAGGAGGCCGGCGTGGATGCCGTCATCGCCGCGGATCCGGCCGTCCTGCAAATCGCCCGGGCCGCCGGGCTCCCGGTCCACCTCTCCGTGCAGGCGAATGTTACCAACCTCGCCGCCGCCGCATTTTACTCCGCACATGCGGATGTGATCGTGCTGGCCCGGGAGCTCCGCCTGGACCAAATCCGCGCGATCATCGAGGGGATCCGGGAGCGGAAGATCACGGGGCCGGCCGGCCGGCCGCTCGAGATCGAAATTTTTGCCCACGGGGCGCTCTGCGTCGCGCATTCCGGGCAGTGCCAGATGAGCCTCTCGCTCTACGGTCCGAAGGCATCTGCGAGCCGCGGCTCGTGCTTCCAGCCGTGCCGCCGCAGCTACGTCGTGACCGACCAGGAGACCGGCGGCGAGCTCGTCATCGACGGCCACCAGGTCATGTCCCCCAAGGACCTCTGCACCCTGCCGTTCCTCGACCAGATCCTCGATGCCGGCGTCTCGATCCTTAAGCTCGAAGGCCGCGGCCGATCCGCCGATTTTGTCTCGACCGTCGTCCGGGTCTATCGCGCGGCGATCGACGCCTGGCAGGACGGAACATTTGCCGAACAGAGGGATTCCGGCGTGTGGATGGCAGAGCTCGGGAAAGTTTTCAACCGCGGATTCTGGGAGGGCGGCTACTACCTTGGGGAGCCGCTCGGCGGGTGGGCGACGACCCCGAATTCGCAGGCCACGGAGAAGAAGGTGTTCATCGGGGAAATCACGAAATATTATGCGCGCATCCGTGTCGCCGAGTGCCTGGTCCGCGCCGAGCCTCTGCGCCTGGGCGACGAGGTTTGGATCCTCGGCGAGACGACCGGTGCCGTCCGCGCCCGGGCGACCGAAATCCGCATCGGCGAAGCCGGGACCCCCAGCAGCCAGGCGGACAAGGGGATGCTCGCCGCATTTCCCGTATCGGAAAAAGTGCGCGCCGGCGACCAGCTCTACCGTATTGTCCCGGGCCTGCCGCAAGATCCAGATGCCGCAGTCGCTGCGGAGAACGAGCAAAAGGTGCTCTGATCCCGAAGCCGCGACTTTCAGACGCCCAGGCGTTCTTATCCCTGAGACGGGGGAGCCGTCCCCTGCCTTCCGTGCCAGATGGAGTACGCAGTGCCGCCGCCCAGCAGCATCAGGAACGCCACCGGGACCCAGTTTAAGGGCGGCGCCGGAAGCGGAAAGATCGACCCGACCACGACGTAGCCGAGCACGAGCAGCGCGAGGCCGGAGAAAAGCCCATGATGCCAGCGATAGCGGCCTTCCCGTCTCAGAAAAACAGGTGCGGCCACGCAGGTGAGCGCATAGGCGGTTACGCACCCGAACGTTCCAAACGTCCCCAGCCAGTCGTACACATCGAGCGGTTTTGCCACGCTCGTCAGGGCCAGCAACGTGGCCAAGGCGATGGCGACCGAGATCCGTGTCGCCAACTTCGGAGACGAGTGCCGCCCGTCGAGCTCGCCGAGCTGCGCCGGGAGCCCGCCTTGCCGGGCCAAAGAAAAAGCCAGTCGCGAGGCGCCCACCATGGTAGCGATCCCGCAGGCAAAAAGGCTGATCGCGGCACCCACGGATACCAGCAGACCAAGCCCCGGAAGGTGGAGGGCGCGGGCCAGATCGTCGAGGGGCGCGCTGCTCGTTGCCACCGGGATCGCATAGCGGTTGAAGCCCAGAACAATCACGTACGCGCTGAACACAAAAAAGACCCCGGTCAACAAAGGCGTGAGGATCAGAGCCCGGGGGATCGAACGCAGGGGATCCTTGGCCTCGTCCCCCAGTGTCGCGGCGGCCTCAAAACCCACGAAACTCAGCACTCCGACCAGGAGGGCGTTGTTCATCCCGCCCGCCGTGAGCCCTTCCAGGCGGAACTGGGCGAGATCCGCGCCGATGCCCTGCCGGACCAGGATCACCAGCCCCAGCAAAAGAATCAGTACGATCGAGGTCACCTCGAGCGCCAGCATCAGCCCGGTGGAAAAGCGGATGTCGCGCAGAGCAAAAATCCCCGCCAGTCCGCCCGCCAGTCCTGCCCAGACGACGACCGGCAACGAAATCCCCGCCCAGCTGAACAGGGTCGAGAGATACGACGCCGACGCGGCAAGCGTCGCCGCAGAGACCGCCAGGTATGCCAGGAGGAGCGCCCACGCCGCTACGCGTCGCGGGGCCGGACCAAGCGTCTGACCTACAAACTCCGAGAGCGAACCCGACCCGGAGATCGAGCGCGACAGCGGGACCAGATTCGAGGCGACCAGCAGGATCGCCACGGTCGCGATCACATAGGCGAGCCAGGATCCGCTCCCGGCTGCCGCAAAGACCAGCGCAATGTTGACCGTCGGCGTGGCGGTCGGAGCCACCCCGGATACCGACTGCCCCATCACCCCCCAAAATCCCAGCGAACGCAGCAGCGGCGATTTGATATCTTGATTCATTCGCTCAGATCCTACCCGGAACCCGGTTGCCGGAAGAAGAATTTATCCAACGCCGCCAGGACGGGCCGTTGCCAATTCGCCAGAAGACCGCGGGGTCCGATGGCCGGCGAGATTTCGCTGCCCATAAGCCTGCCGCACGCGCCGAACGGCCCGTGCAGTCGGACTACATAGGGCCTGTCCGGTAGGGGGAAACGAAGACAGGCAAAGGGACAGGGGGTAAAAAAGTCCGGGCATGAACAGCGAAAAACGCTGCCATGCCCGAAATCGAGTGGTTATAATTTTGTCGCCAAACAAAAACTCAACACC
>JBGTAT010000147.1:0-1885 GCA_041749755.1 Terrimicrobiaceae bacterium
CGCCTGCGAGGTCCGTCGCAACGAGGCGCACGCGGTGAATGCCGCCGCCCCCGCCCGGATGGCTGCCGCAGCGTCCGCCTGCGGAGCCAGGTTCCTCCACTTCAGCACCGACTACGTTTTTGATGGCTCAAATCAGGCGCCCTACGTCGAGGAGGATGCCGCCCGCCCGCTCGGCTGGTATGGCTCAACCAAGCTGGCCGGCGAGCAGGCGGTCCTGGATCAATCCCCGGACCATCTTGTCTTCCGGGTCTCGTGGGTTTTCGGGCCGGACAAACCCGCGTTCGTCGACCAGTTGGTCGCCCGCGCGCAGGTCGAGGAAAACGTCTTCGCCATCGCAGATAAATTTTCCTGCCCAACGTTCGCCAATGACGTCGCCTCGTGGGCGGAGCCGTTTTTTGACCCGTCCCTGCCCGGCGGGCTCTACCACGCGTGCAACGGCGGGCCCTGCTCGTGGCAGGAATACGGCCAGTGGGCGCTCGATTGCGCGGCGGAGCGGGGGGTCCCGCTCCGCACGACGACCGTCCGCTCGCAAGCGCTCGCCGATATGAAAAGTTTTACAGCCAAGCGTCCGGTCCATACGATCCTCGGGACCGGAAAGCTGGCCCGGACGATTGGGATCCCTCCCCGTCCGTGGCGCGAGGCGCTCCGCGAATACTTTCAACATGCACCGATTCCACCTGCCATCTGAACTTTGGGAAACCGCGACCCTGCCTGCGGACGAGTCCCACCACTGCATCAACGTCCTGCGCCTCGGAGCCGGCGACCGGGTCACGGTCTTTGATGGGGCCGGCCGGGAGGCCTCTGCCAAAATCGTCAAGCCGGATGGAAAGGCGGTCGAGCTCAAGCTCGGGGCCGCAGCCAAGACCCCGCCGCCGCCGTGTTCCATCACGCTCGCGCAGGCGGTGCCAAAAGGGAAAAACATGGACCTCATCGTCCAGAAGGCGGTCGAGCTGGGGGCCTCGGCGATCGCGCCGATCCTGTCCGACCGGACGGTTGTGCAACTCGAAGCTGGCGAGTCCGAGAAGAAGCGCGCCAAGTGGCAGGAAATCGCCCGCGAAGCGTGCAAGCAGTGCGGCCAAAACCACCTGCCCCGGGTCGCGGCCCCGATCAGCCCGAAAGCCTTCCTCGAAAACCCGGATCGTAGCGAGCTCCTGCTCATCGCCTCGCTCCAGCCGGATGCACGCCCGATCAAATCTGTGCTCGCGGACTTTGTGGCCAACACCGGCCGGCTCCCGCGCAGCGCGACCGTTTTTGTAGGCCCTGAAGGCGACTTCACCCCCGCAGAAATCGCTCTCGCCAAGAGCCACGGCTGCCTGCCGGTCACGCTCGGCCCGATCATCCTGCGCACCGAAACCGCCGCGATCTACTGCCTCAGCGTCCTTGCCCACGAACTTTTTGCCGGATGAAATCGCTCGCGTTCCTCGGGCCCGAAGGCACGTTTTCCGACATCCTCGCCCGCCAGCGGTTCGGCGGGGCGGAGTATGTCGATTGCCCCACGATCGAAGGCGTTTTTGATTGCGTGCTCGCAGGCGGGGCGACGCTCGGGCTCGTCCCGGTAGAAAATTCTTCCGGAGGAACCGTCTATGATACTGTCGACCTCCTGATCCGCCACGCCGGGAACCTCTCGATCCGCGAGGAGCTCTCGCTCGATATCCGAATCGCCCTCCTCGGACGCCAGGGCTCGAAGGTCAAAACGGTTTTTTCCCACTTCATCCAGCTCAAGCACCATAGCGCCTGGCTCAAGGAGAAGCTCCCGAACGCCAAGCTCGTCACCGTCTCCAGCACGGCCGTCGCCGCGCAGCGCGCCGCCACCACAAAAGCCGCCGCCGCGCTCGCGTCGCCAGCCACCGCCATCCGCTACGGCCTCGATGTGCTCGAGTTCCCG
>JBGTAT010000148.1:0-15339 GCA_041749755.1 Terrimicrobiaceae bacterium
AGGTGTTGAGTTTTTGTTTGGCGACAAAATTATAACCACTCGATTTCGGGCATGGCAGCGTTTTTCGCTGTTCATGCCCGGACTTTTTTACCCCCTGTCCCTTTGCCTGTCTTCGTTTCCCCCTACCGGACAGGCCCTATTGAAGCAAGGGAAAAGCTCAAATGTTTGGTTGTCCGAGCAACCACGAAGCAGTTTTTCAAATTTGCAAGGCCTCGGCGAAGGCCCGGACGATTTTCTCCAAAAATCCACCAATTATCGCGGTATAGCTGCCTATTGTCATTTTCCCTGACAGGTTTAACCAGACGCTCGACTCTCTCGATGGGTGCGAAGAATTTCTGAGCTTTTTCTAGGGGCCAATCCACGAAGTTGATGATTTTTCTTCCTGGAGCTTGTGTTGGGTGATTGTTCAACTCATCGCCATTGATGACTGGCTGAATAACTTCCGAGTTATCAGCTTGTTCTCTGATCATTGCACTAGCTTCCTCGTGGCTGAGAAGAAATCCTTCGCCAAGAAATTTATAGCCTTCGAAAATCTGACTTTTGTTTTCAATAAGAGGAGAGGGGTCCTTATCGTGTCCTTGATCTTCGAAAAATGCGTTTATCTGCACTGCGGATTTGCCGTCGAGGTAACATTGCGGTTTCCACGTCCCTCGATAAATCGAGACGAGAGAAACAACAAGGTTAGCCACCCCAGGCCACTTGATGCCGCGCACCGCCATGTTGATGTTGCCGCCAGAGACGATGACCTGTTCGAGGCCATCCTTGCGCACGTCCCCGTCCTTGATCGAGTTGGTGGTGATGAAGGCGGTGAAGCCATTAGGGCGAAGAAGGGAATAGATGCGGCGAAGGAAGAAGACGACGAGTTCGCTAAGGCCGGTGGGGGCATATTGCCAGCGGACGTATTCGCAAAATTGGTGACCGTAGGTGCCGCTGAGGTGCGTTCCACCGAGATAGGGCGGATTGCCCACAATGCAGTCGAACCCACCCCGCGCGATGATCTCCGGAAATTCGAGGAACCAATGGAACACCCGTTTGCGCTCGGCCAGTGCCCACGCTGAAGCAGTCGCCAGTCCTTGCGGGGTGCGTCCGGCGAGGTAGGAGCGGAAGGAGGCGTCGGTGACGAGGCAGGCTTTGTTACCGGCGGTTTTCGGCTGGTAGAACTGGGCGATCGGGATGGCGGCGATTTGGCGGAGGATGAAAGCGTCTTTGCGGTTGAACGCCTCGTAGCGGAGTTTCTTGGCCTCGATCTCGGCGGAGTCGTGCTCGGGGAGCGCGGAAACCTCGCGCCAGCGGGTGAGGATAGCGTCGAGCTTTTCCTGGAGTTCGGGAGCGAGCGGGAGTTTCTGCCCGGTCACGTGGTCGAAGCGCTCCCCTTTGTTCTTCTTGCGGGAGTAGGCTGCGATGTCCTTGTCGTCGCCGGGGAGCGTTTTGAATGCCTCATCCGGCACGCCTTTTTCGAGTTCCTCGCGGCGGGTGAACCCGACGATAGCGTTTCCGCATTTGATGTGGTGGTCGAGGAAGTTGAGCGGTTCGCCGGGGACGTGGGCTTCGAGCCAGAGTGCGACCTTGCAGAGCTCGACCGCGAGCGGATTGAGGTCCACGCCGTAGATACATTCGCGGATGACATCGCGGACGGCGGAGCGGAAGGCGGCGGGGCTCGGCTGGTCGTCTCCGGTGCGGACGATGGCCAACTCGGTCGCGATCCGTCTGGCGGCGGCCAGCAGGATGTGGCCCGATCCGCAGGAAATATCCGCCACGCGGAGCGAGAGCAGCGCGGATTCTTGCGCCTTGCGGCGGTCGAGTTCCGATGCGGGCGAGACACTTCCTTTGATTTTTTCCGCGATGAGATGTTCGAGGGAATGTTTGAGGAGCGGCTGGACGAGTTCGTCCGGGGTGTAGTGGGAGCCGGTGGCGGCGCGTTCGTCGCCCTGGGCGAAGGCGAAGTGCCATTTGCCATCGATCCGCGTGACCGTGGGCTCGAATTCCAGCAGGCCCTGATAGACCGAGCCGAACTCCTCGACGTTGAGCGCCCCGTAATTGACCCGCATGAGCTGCCGGGTGACCGGGTTCGTGAAAAGCGTGAGCTGCCGGAGGGCGCCGAGGAAGGTGGCGTTGTCGAGCGAGCAGGATTCCAGCGGCGAGAGAGTGCCCGAGCCGAAGATGTCGCCCGCGAGGGTGGCGACGCCGAGCGCCTTGCCCCGGCCGGATTCGTCCACGAGGCGGAAGAGGGAGACAAGCGCAAGCCAGGCATCGCGGTGGCGGGGGTCAGCGAAGTGGGATTTCTCGGCGAGGCGGCGGAGCCGGGCCAGCGAGTAGCCGCGCTCGTAGATCGAGCGGAGGCGGTTGCTCGTGCCGGGGACGTGGACGAGGCCGCGCTCCTCGATGACCATGAGGAAGAGGAGCCGGTAAACAAGCCGCAGGAGCTTCGCGTAGTAATCCATCGCGAACCCGCTCTCGGTGTCCGCCTCGGCGAGGGCATGGAGAGCTTTGTTGTCCGGGTGGTTGAGAAACCCGTTGGCGAACGATAGGATGACGGACTGGACGGCGGCGCTGAGGCCGTCGCGGATGCGGGAGCCGGAATCCAGCGAGTCTTGGTGGTAGATTTCGATGGGGGCCTCGCCGGCGGCGTCCTGCCGGACGGGGAGGCGGGTCGCGTGGAGCAGCCGGTAGAGGAGGGCGAAGTCGGCGAAGAGTTCCTCGGTAAAGATGCGTTCGAGGTCGAACTCGATGAACCTGAGGTTGACGAGTCGGGAGGAATCGCGCAGGAGGCGGAGCAGGCGGCCGTTGGAGACGACGCCGTAGAGGTGCTCGGTGAGGTTGAGGTATTCCTGCACGAGGCCATGGGGCGACATGCGGGGAGCGCCAGGTGTCGTGCTTCGGCGGTCGAGGGATTCATTCCAGCCGATGAGGTGGACCGGGAGCTGGTCGCGCGTGGCATCGCGGTGGGAAACTCGGTAGGTCTTGCCGCTGATGGTCTCGCTCTCGGCGAGCGCGAGGTGATAGCCAAGGAGTTCGAGGAATGGCGCCATCCAGAGGTTCCGGGTCTCGCTGGTGCCGGTGGCGCCTTCGCGCAGGCGTCCGAGCCGGACCTGGTAGGCCGCCCAGTAGGTGCGGGCGGCGGCCCACGCCTCGGCGATCTCGTCTTTGACCTTCGCCGTGCCCTCCAGCCCGAAATCGCGCGGCCCCTGGTGCGACTTCTCCCCGCGCTCGATGGCGTCGAGGATGTCGGCCGAGAGGAGCGAGCCTTCGAGGCGGATGGACGGGTGGAGCATGAAGAGAAAGCGGAAGGCGGAAATTGGAAACAGGAAAGAAAGAAGTGATCAGCGGACTGATTGTAACTTGGAAATAGCCAGCTGGCGTTGAGACTTCAATGATGCAGGAGTCTCATGAGAGATTTTACGTATTCCTTTCCAAGCACTTTCTGGAAATAGCGGCAGAAGTGCTTCTCCCGGTCCGTCGTAAATGATCTCCCAGTGTGTGAAGCCGTGTAACTGTATGCAAATTACGCGTTCTGTGACTTTCCGAAACGCGAAGGAATCCTTCAGGGTGGTTTTGATTTCAACCTTTCTGCCCTGCTTGTCAAAGCCATCAAAGCCTGCCTTCTGATTTTTCTCGATCTCGATACCAAGATTCATCGCGGCCAGCAGTTCCCCTATGTCTCCAACCAAACGTCCATCGAGAGGGAAATTGAGTTTGGGCGCGATTGGTCCGGCTAATTCTTGGAGATTTTTGACTTCCCTCAAAAGGCCCTCTAATGGTTTTGCTATCTCTATTGGGAGCTTTTGTTTCTTTGGCATACAAGGATTATTGATTCGGAGTCTGCCTAGGGTTTGGCAGCCAGTGTCCGACCTTTTTCAGTGAGCCGGTATTTCTGGAGGCGGCTGGTGGGTTTTTCGGGAAGGGTCTGTTCGATGAGAGATGATCCCAGCAGGCTTGCCACCAACTCATTCAGGTAGCGGGTGGGTTTGGATTTTCCGAGTTTGCGGGCAATTTCGGCTTTGGACAGAGATTCGCGGCTGAGGAAGCCCAGAACTTTTTGAGCCATGGCTGACTCTACCCCTGACTCTACCCCTGACTCTACCCCTGACTCGGTATCCTCGGCGTGAACCGGCCGGGGGAATTCGGTGATGAAGATGCCGGAGACCTGGGAGAAGCCAACGTTGGGAGCCTTTTCGAGGATCAGGGGAATGCCCCGGCCCCATGCTTCGATGAGATGAATGCGACGGAGGAGATCGGCGATGAGGGGGTTGCGGCGACGGGAAACCTTGCTGGTTTTGAGGGTCTTGAGCGAAACTCCATCCATGAGGGTTCCCGGGTTGCGGACTTCGACGCGATCCTTGAACACGGCGATGCGGACCTCGTCAGGGTCGCGGTAGTCGCGGTGGCAAAAGGCGTTGATGATGGCCTCGCGCAGGGCCTCGCGGTCGATTTCCGGGACATCCACGCGGAATAGGCCGTCGAGTTCCATGCCGATGCGGATGTTTTTAAGGACGTATTTCTCCGCCTCCTCGACCAATGTGAGGATGTCTCCGGTGAAGTCGTGCTGATCGAGGATGGTGGCGCTGGTGGTGCTGGCAAAAACCGCGCAGCGGAGGGTCAGGGCCGGAGGTTTGGCGAAGAAAACCCGGGCGGCGTTGAGGAAATGGCCGTCCGCGTAAAGGCCGAGATTTTCCATGGCTCCTTGCGTATCGGTCCAGGCGAGCCCGGCCTTGCGGACGAAGGCGCGGAGTTTTGCCACGTCGGGCTTGAAGGAACCGTCCTGGATCGGCTCCGAGTCCCAGGTCCGATGGCTGCGGTTTTTTTGAAGGATGATGGTTTCCAGTTCCTTTGCGGAAAGTTGCCGGTCCTCATCGGCGACCCGCATGTAAGCGCGGCCATGGGAGTAGTAGGGTTTCTGGGTGCCGGAGAAACTGACGCGGATGCACGCATTGCCGTCCAGGACCACCTTCGAGACTTCCGGGTAGATCTTCGGCTCGATGTGGGCGGCGATGGCTTGGGATACTTTGCGCAGCGAATTTTCGGAGACATCCATGCCGACAGGGCGGCCATCGTTCCTGATTCCGAACCACAGCTCGCCTCGGCCATGCTTGTTGAGGATCGCCGCAATGGAATTGATGCCTTCGCTAAGTTCGGCGAGGCTCTTTTTCCATTCGATGGTCTCGGATTCGTGCATGGTCAGGCTTGAGTGGCGGGGATGAGGACATAGATGCCGAGCACGTCCATGGGCAGGACCGGATAGACGACGCCGAAGCGCTTTTTCTCGACGAGGGAGGAGAAGCGTTCGTGGGCCTCAACGAGGTGCTGGCACCGCTGCTCGGCGAGCCGGTCAAATGCAGGGCGAAGTGCGGGAAGCATAGCCGTGCGCTCGCCGATGAGTCGGGCGCAGCGCTCGGGCGAGAGGTCGCCTTCGGCCTTGGCCTCGGAGAGGAGCTTGAGGGCTTCGGGGGAATCAAGGAAGTCGTTGTCGCCCGGATCGCCACGATAACCCCAGAGGAGCATCTCCTCGGCGACGAGCTGGTGGCCCGGAGATTTCTTCTCCTCGATGACATTCCGGCAACGGAACATGAGGAGGGTGGTCGGGAAAGAGACGGCGGAAGTTCTCAGAACCGAGGTGCGGGCGGCCTGGAACCGGTCGCGGGCGATGCTGTGGGCGAGCACGATTTGGCAGAGCTGCTCGACGAGCGGGTGGTTGCGGCCGAGGTAGATGTGGTCTTCGGGGGTCGGCGACTCGAACGAGACCGCCAACGTGGCAGAAGCCGGGATGAGCGACTTGGCGGCGGCGGGGAGGTTCTGGGAGTAGAGGAGGTAGCCGGTCTTGGTGCGGTCGATCTGGACGCCGAAAATCGAACGCAGGCACTCGGTGACGAACTTTTCCACGGCGGCGGGGGATCCGATGGCCTCGTCGTTTTCCCGGAGGTCCTGCTCGATCTCCTCCGCCTTGATGGAAAGCTGGGCAAAAACTGACCGGCTCTGGCTCGCGCGGTCGGCGGCCTTTTTGTATTTATCCGAGACCTCCAGCTCGATTTTTTTGGCCTCGTCGAAGTCGTCGAACTGGAAC
Source organism: Terrimicrobiaceae bacterium (assembly GCA_041749755.1). Classification (GTDB taxonomy): domain Bacteria; phylum Verrucomicrobiota; class Verrucomicrobiia; order Chthoniobacterales; family Terrimicrobiaceae; genus QYQL01. The sequence goes on from JBGTAT010000148.1 coordinate 6,059, forward strand.
TCGATCTGGTCGCCCCGCCGGCGGGTGCTGATCTTGCGATCCGGGTTGAGGAGAAGCGATTGGGTGATCGTGTCGATGATGCTCTTGCTGTCCTCTGGGAACGGGACATTGATGCCCGTGGCACGCTTGATCTCGCGGACCTTGCGCAGGATGACGTCGAGGACAACCCCGTCCACCGCGCTGTCCTTCGAGAACAGGAGGTAGGCTTTGACCTCTTTGGCCCGCTGCCCGAAGCGGTCCACACGGCCCTCGCGCTGCTCCAGGCGGTTGGGGTTCCACGGGAGATCGTAGTGAAGGACGGCGGTGAAGTGCTCGTGGAGGTTGATGCCTTCGGAGAGGCAGTCCGTCGCGATCAGCACGCGCTGCGGGCTGCGGCCCATGGCCCCGATGCGGTCGCGGCGAAGTTCGTCGGGATCCTCGGACGTGACCACCTGGACCTCGGCTTTGGGGAATTTTTTCGTGATGAGCGGTCCGAGCTGCTCGCCGAGATAGATCGCGGTCTGGATGTAGCGGCAGAAAATGACGGGATTGTAGCCGGATTTGAGCCAGTCTTCGACGATGAGGCGGGCGGCCTCGAGCTTGTGGTCGAATTGCGGGCCCGCCAGCGCGGAGAGTTCCCGTTCGAACTCGCGCATGCGGCGCTGCTGGGAGTCCGACCAGCCCTCGCTCTCGACCACTTCGACGGGGGCGAGATCGGACTCGTGGCCTTCGGGTTGGTCGTGGACTGGGTTCACGTCGTCGGCATCGTCAGAGGCTTGGTCCCCCAGCTTCGAGCGCCTCGCGCGGAGCATGGCGACCCCGGCGGCAGGGCTCGACATCACCCCACGGAGGAGACCGAGTGCCGTCCAGTAGTGGACACGCTTGCGCTGGTCGGGGGAGGTGTCACCGGCAACCAGACCGCGCGCAAAATCGAGGATCTTCTCGAAGAAGGCGAGGTAGGGCTTGGAAAGATCGTAGTCGAACTCGCCGGAATCGCGTTTCGGGAACGGAGTGTCTTCGTTCATCCACCTCTCGACATCCATCCGGCGGCGCTGGATGAAGTGGCGGGCGAGGCGCTGCCTGTCCGCCGCACCGGCCGTCGCGACTTCGAGGCACTCGAAGGCCGGGTCCAAAAGCCCGAGGAGCGAACCGAATTCCTCTGGTTTTCCGCTGTGGGGGGTGGCGCTGAGAAGGATGAGGTGCTGGTCCGCTTTGGCGGCGATGTCTTTGACCAGCGCGTGCCGCTGCATCTGGGAGGCTGCCGCACCCTGCGGGCGGGCGCAGGAATGGGCCTCGTCCACGATGACAAGTTCGGGGCACTGGCTGATGAACGTCGCCCGGCGGGCATCGGACTTGATGTAGTCGATCGAGAGGACCTGGAACGGATAGTATTGGTAAACCGACGTGTCTCCCTGGATCTCGCGGTCAAGGCGGGCCTGGGTGTTCGAACGGATCACGACCGCCTCGACGCCGATCTTGTCACGGATTTCCTGCTGCCATTGGTCGCACAGGTGCGGGAGGCAGATGACGGCGAAGCGGGCGATTTTCCTGCGGTCGAGAAGTTCGCGAACGACCAGAAGTGCCTCGATGGTCTTGCCCACGCCAACGTCATCGGCCACGAGCAGGCGCACGCGCTCCTGGCGCAGGGCCATGACGAGCGGGACCATCTGGTAGCTCCGTGGCCGGAATGAAATACGGGCGAGGGAACGGAACGGGCCGGCACCGCTGCGAAAAGCCAGCCTCGCGGCATCGTGCAAACAGCGGGCCGACGCAAAATGGCCGAGATCTGCCTCGGTCGGGTTCGGGAATTCGGCAGGCCGGGGACTGTCCGCACCTTCCGCAAGCGGCAGAAAAATCCCGGTCGCCTCCTCGTCGCCCCCTCCAAGTGGCTTGATTAGCAACAGCTCCTCGTCGTCGGAAGGCAGGACGACCCAGTCGCGGTCTCGCACTTTTACCAGGGTGCCGGGTTGGCGGGATAGTTGGGAGGACATCGTTTACCTCACCTTTTTGAATATGTCCGGATACTTGGCGACAAGCCCGGAAAGGTCATCCTTGTAATAATAGACGATGACCTCGTCGCCCCGCGCCCGGATGGCCGCGCGTTTTTCGGTGTCATCATCTTTTACGCGGGCTTCGTCGTGGGGCGACCCGTCGCAGAACACCCAGGTGTCGGGGGCGTAAAAGAAGTCCGGGCGGATGTAGAGGCCCGGGACAGATTTCTGCGCATCATCTGGCAGGCGGAGCCCCTCCGAGTAGAGATATTTCAGAAATGTCTCTTCCGTCGATGACGTGGGATCCTTGTCTCTGAGGAGCCGCTGGTAATGGTCCTCATAGCTTTCGTCGGGATAGGCACCACGGATTTCGACCGTGCAGGCTGCCATCCTGGCAAGAGCGTCGCGGATTGCGAAACGGTCGAGGGTCAGGTGGTGCGGCTGGTTGTAATAGCTGAGGAGGTCGTCGTAGGACGCCCGCTCCCGGTAATCGGGGTCATCGAAGCGGCAGATGCGGGTTGCTTCGGCAACGACCCGCTGGAAGGCATCCTTGTCCGCCGCAAGCTCGGAGAGAATGCCGAGGCTCCCCTCGCTCGCCTCGTAGAGAAAAATATTCGGGCAGTCGGCGCCGCCCATCGGCTCGGCCCCGAGTTCGGACGGCTCGATCTGGAAGGTGTTTTCGATTGCCCGCTTGAGGGCATACATGAGCGAGAGCACGGCCGTGGAGTCGAGCCCGAGGCTTTTGATCGGCTCGATGTAGAGGGCGTCGGCGGTGGCGTGCGTAAAAATGCGGACGCTGCGGATTTCTTCCTTCGGCGGTCCTGCCGTGGGTTCCGGGGTGCTGGATTTCCAGAATCCAGTATTCATCCCGATGGGGAAGCCCTCGTCGTTGCGGCCCTTGGCTCGGCGGTTGATCTGGACAAGGCGAGCGGCGGGGATGAACGAGAGCGCAAGGAGATCGTCATCACCAGAGCGTACGACAGCGGTCCGGACCCGGGACATATCGCCATTCGGGACCGAAAAGAATGTGTCGATTTGGAAGCCCAGACGGCGGCGCTCCTCCTCTTCGCAGGTGATGTATTCGCGAAGCTCGGCCTTGCATTCCGACAGCTCGATGACATCCGCAAAATCCTCGCGCTTCGAGGCGTCGGAGAGATCGGCTTTCGTGAACGGGCAGGTGTTCCGGGTGCTTTCTCCCTCGGCCAGCCAGTAGCCGGAACTCTTGCAGACCCGCACCGAGCGGAGCTGGCTGGAGATCTCGGGCTTGATGAGCTGGGTGACTCGGAACTTCGATCCGTTGTGGTAGATGATGTTTCCGGGACCGAACTCCCGCAGAGCGACGAGCCTCGGACGCGAGATGTAGTCCCCGCCATCGCCCTCGGCGACGAAGACGCGGACCGGCAGCCGGGTAAAGTTGTAGCCCGGCAGAAATCCCTCGGAGGCGAGATAGCGGAAGACATAAAACTCCGTCATCTCCGTGCCGGTATCGGTTTCACGCTTGTTGCGCAGGAGGCCGAGCTGGATGGACGCCTGGTCGAGCAGACGTTTTTGCTGCCGGTATTCGTCGCTGCCGAAGACGAGCAGCCCGCTCTCGATGCGCTGGGATGCGCGAGTGAGCGTGGCCTTCGCCTCACGGAAAAGTGCCCTCCACCGGTCAAGACATTGGTCCAGCGTTTCCGGCAACGCGCAGATGTGCTTGTCCAGCCAGTCGGGAGCAAACCAGCGCTGGCCGACAAGCTCTTTTCCAAGCCCGCCAAGGACAACAAAAAACCGAGACTTCAGCCTCTCGCGCGCGGCGTCGTCCAGCGAGAGGCGCAGCCGCACATCGGCGCGGAGTCGGAGGTCCGGGTGATCCTGCTCCAGGAGGTCGAGCACGGAATCGTGGAGCTGGGGAAGGCCGACTTCGGAAAGCACGAACGCGTTGAGATGGGCTTCGAGAAGCTCCCGGTTGGCAAGGTCGAGGCGCGGCGGTTCGACCGAGCCCGAGACCAGCTTTGTTCGCTCCTGAAAATAGTGGCGATCGTGCGGCGAATAGGTTGAGCAGTAGGTGAACACGAGCGCCGCCTGCCCGCTGCGGCCGGCGCGTCCGCTCCGCTGGGCGTAGTTGGCAGGGTTGGGCGGCGCGTTGCGCATGTGGACCACACTGAGGCTCGAAATATCGATTCCGAGCTCCATCGTCGGCGAGCAGAAGAGGGCGCTAATCGAGCCGGTCCGGATGCGGTCGAGATCGGGGGAGCCGTCTGGGAGCTTCCACTCGGCGCGGAACTGCTCCTCACGCTCGATGCGGGGTTCGTTTTTCAATTGCCCGGTGTGGTCTGCCCCCTGGAGGTTTTTGAGCGAGCGGAAGTCGGTGAGGTAGAGGTGCTGGAAGAACTCGTTGGGTTTCTGGGGTGGACCTTTGTAACTGCGGAGCTTGACCTCATCCCGGCGCACCGTCTCGCCGTCGCCGGCGCGCCAGATGATGTGGTCGAGCTTGAGTTGGTAAACCGGGACATCTTCGTTCGTCGCGGACCGGGCCTTGCGCTCGACAATGTAGTCGGCCCGCAGGAGAGCAGAAAGTAGAGCGGAAAGAAAAGTATTGTATTCGTCGCGGCTGATTGAGGCGTCTAGCCCCTGCGCTCCAAGAAAATGCTTCACGTATTTTCCGAGAGCGCTGGTGATCCCGAGCGATGCGCTGCGGGTTTCCCGGCGGTGGAGCTTGCAGGTGCGCAGGACGGTCGGGCGGAACGTGTCCGGCCCCTCGAACGTCCAGGGTTTCCGGAGCTTGTCCGCGAATTCCTTCGTGGCCTCCGCCAGGACAGAGGGTTCGAGCAGCGTCATGCTATGGATCGCATATTCGAGGCGGAAATAGTCGAGGACGTTGCGGATGAACTCCACCCGCACAGGCACCGTCATCCCGGCGATGTAGGGCACACCGGCCCAACCCGCCTCGAACGCGCAGTTCACGTCCAGTTTTTCGTAATCGACATCCAGCAGGGCACATTTTTCGAGATTTGGGAGAACAACCCTCCAGCCCCTCCGGAGGTCGTGGATGGCCTGGTAGGTGAGGTAGCGGCAGAAGGTTTCCTCGTATTGTGCACGGACAGTCGGGAACGGGTTGGGCTCGGCGGCGGAAAAGCTCGCGAAATCGAGCTTCAGTTCGCGGAAGACCGCCTCGCCGATCTGGCGGTAGTTCAGGGTTTTTCCCGGTGCGGCCGCCAGGGCTTTCGCGATGGCGGAGCGGATGCGAACCACCCGGATAAAGTCGTTGAAGTGCCCGGCCTGCAAGGCAGCGTCCTGGCGGTTGTCTGTGAAGCTGAGGATTTTCTGGTCTCTCGGATGAAACCCTCCAGCGGCCATCTCCCGGAGAACCAGGAACGAGTTGACGGTCGTAGACGTGCTGCGACCCTCGTTTCCGAGGGTAGTGAGTTTCGTGCGCTCGTTGGTGTTCCCGTCGAAGAACAGCCCCGCCGTGGGGTCAAACAGCAACCCTTTTGGGGCAGCGCTCATGAACCAACCGGACAGCGGAAGGGCGGATGCGTCCGCCACCTCGGCCTTGCCATCCGCATCGTAAAAGATCCTCTGCGGCATCCGGCCCGAATACTCCTTTTTTATGCGCCGGGTTTCCGTGTTTTGGATCCAAGCCGGGGGGAGATTCTCGAAATCCTCCTCCGCGTTCCAAATCTCCTCACCGCCCGGGATGATGTATCCGGCGACAAGTTTTTCCGACGTGGCTGGCTGGTCGGCGAAATCGCGGGGGAGAAGGCGACCGGATGCCGGGTCCATGAACACGCAAATGAAAGCCTTGCCCGAGGCCCTGCTGAAAACATGGGGAAAGATGTGGCGCTCGGTGCTGCCTTCGGAATGGTGGACGCCGGGATCGAGCGTGATGAACCGTTTGCCAGGAGCTTCGAGCGTGGCATAAACGGCCCCGGTTTGCGCGAGAAACTGGTGGAGGCGAAAGGGGAGGATCGTGTAGCGGTGACCGTCTTCAACGAGCTTGCGGTTGACCTCGCTGATCCACAGGAGCAGCCCGTGAAGGTGGGCCGCGCAGGTTTCCGCTGGCTCCCCACTCGCTTCGGCAAGCTTTTGGGCGATCTGAGTCAACGCCAGCGGGGTGCCCCGCCTCAGCCTGCCGTCGCCGTCTTCCCCAAGGGCCACTTCGTTCTCGAGCCAGAGGGCTACCGGGTGTTCGTGGAGCGCGGACAGATCGCGCCCGATGTCTATGGCGGAGTTTATCGCTTCGGCGAACGCAGCTTTGCCAGAACCCGGTGAAGCCGCCAGCAACGAGCGTGTCAGCGTTTCCCCGATGATCTGGTCAGCGCCGAAATCCTCGCTGAAGATCTTTGTGGCCACTCCCGCCACCGCCCGCCGCTGGTCTTCAAATGTTCCTGCTGAGGACATCGTGGCCGAGGTTCCCACGAGGGTCAGCGGATTGCGGCAGCACCCGCGTATCCTCCGCACCAGCATGCCGACGTCCGCCCCTTGCCTTCCCCGGTAGGTGTGCAGTTCGTCGAAGACAAGAAACCGCAGTGACTCGTAAATTGATTCCCGGATCTGGCGCTCGCCGTGCCGTGTCAGCAGCAGTTCGAGCATCATGTAGTTCGTCAGCAGGATGTCCGGCGGCTCTTCAAGGATCTGCTTCCGCATCTCCTGCCGCGTTTGGCCCGTGTAGGCCGCAAAGCGGATCGGAAAGGGGCTGCCGGCAGACTCCTCGTATCGGGCGGCCAGCTTTCGCAACTCCTCCTCCTGGGAGTTGATGAGGGCGTTCATCGGGTAAACCAGGATGGCCTGGACCCCGGTGCCGCAACCGGACTTAAAGAGATGGTTGAAAATCGTGCCGAGATAGGTGAGAGATTTTCCGGACCCGGTCCCCGAGGTGACGACAAAACTCCGGGGAGTGGCCCCGAGGCGGATCGCTTCCAACTGGTGGGTGTAAAGCTCGACGCCTTTAAAAACGTGGGATAGGGACGAACTCAAGGTGCCTGCCGTCACGAGACCATCAATGGATCCCGATTTCTCAAACGAGGGGTTGAACTGGATCAGCGGGTCTGGCCAAAGTTTGCCCGAGTTCAGTGACTCCTGGACCTTGAGCTGGATGTCCGAGTCAGCTATGTCGATGAAGCTCCAGATGTAGTTCTTGTATCCATCGAGAATATTTCTGTGAAGACTTAGAGCGTCCATGCTGATGCTTGGTCGGAGGCCTCTGCTCCGACATTTGTGATTCGGACGACTGGAGACTGAACATTTCGGCTTCTGGATTCCAGTCGGGTCGTCGCATGAACTAACTTGTTGAGCCTGAGTGGAAATAGCATAAATCTGTCGAAAACGACCCGGAAATTGATGTCGTTATTTTTTGGTAATGGCGAGCGAAAAGCGGCCACTGTGTTCATTCACTCGATCGCCGCCGGCCGCACGTCGGGCACTGCCCGGAGCGGGAACCTGACGACCACCGTTGGCGTGTCCTCGACCTCCGTGACGGGGCCATGGGGCCGGAGCGGTCGGGGGATGGCGATTTCTGGCAGGTTTTTGTTCATGTTGCCCGCGATCCTCTCAGGGCAACCGGGTCAACCGCTGTCCTACCCCGGAAATTATTTTGTTTTTTGTCCGGTTCGGATGTTCCTTGAATCACCTCCTTGCCGGGAGCATATTGCCAGAGCCGTTCCCTCCCATGAAAACCAACATCCTGATCGCCCTCCTCGCCGCAGCCATCATCGCCCATGCGGGGGACCAGACGCCGGTCGTCGTCCCGGTGCGGGGCGGAGGGACCGCCACCACGTCCCAATTCGGAAACGGCTACATCACCCGCACGAGCAGCGGGCAAACCTACACAACCTCGCAGTTTGGCAGCGGGACGATCACACGTGACAGCCAGGGCAATACCTGGACGACCAGCCAATTCGGAAGCGGTGCGATCACGCGGGGGCCGGCCGGCCAGACGGTCACGACCTCGCAGTTTGGGAACGGATACATCAACCGGGATAACTCGGGAGGATCGACGACAACGTCCAAATTCGGCAACGGCGTCATCACACGAGGGTCTGGCGGCACAAGCTCGACGACCACGACTTTCGGAACCGGATTCATCACGCGAGGCAGCACAACAACGACTCCGGTGAACAATCCGGCATCGAGCAACGTGATCATCCTGCCGGCGAGGAAGTGAGCGGCAGTTGCCCGACAGATACCAGATTGCCGTGAAAGCGCTGGTGCCGGATATGTGTGCCGACTGGACACTGTCGCCCGTGCCCTGATTCGCCTAGAGACCCTTCCCGGCATCGGAGTCCGGTCCTGCGCTTCAGGGGCGGTGGGAGGGGCTCTGCTCCGGCACAAGGGCAACGTGCGGGCTCCAAAGCTACAGCTGTGAGCACACGCGAGAGACAAGCTCTTTTCAATTCGAGATCACGGTGATAGTTCTTCGATTGGGTCAGATGTGGATGCCCAATTGCGACGAGGGCAGCAGGGGTGTCGACATCCGGCTACCAACAGGTTAGGCCCAAAACGATTCCTCCCCCACTTTCAATTAGCACCATGAATACGTTCAACAAACATGAGCCCGTCACAATGGGGAATTGGATGGTCACCATGGTCGTGCTGGCGATCCCGATCCTCAATCTCATCATGCTGTTCTACTGGGCCTTTTCAAGCGCGACGAATCCAAGCAAGCGAACTTACTGCCAAGCAATACTGATGTTCGGACTCCTTGCACTCGGCATTGGCGCAATTGTCGTAATTTTTGGCCAAGTTGCCGGGTAGAGCATTCTCGGTGGCATGAAGGAACCAATCGCCGCCCCCCTTGAAGCCATAACCCTGATCGAGATTCTGGTGATTCTGGCCCTTATGGCCATCCTCTGGTCACTGTGCCTTCCGGCTGTGGGGCGTGGATTGGTTAAGGGGGAAATGACCCAGCCGTTGAGTAACATGAGGCAACTCCATTTGGCGACACAGCAGATGTCTCTTGATCACGAAGGGGCGGGAAACCCTGTTCGGTGGACGTGCTCCAACACGACCCCGATCACGCTCGACCAATGGAAGAGGGCACTGGTGCCGGAGTACCTCTCAGGAGCAGAATTGAAGAAAATGCTCTCGGTAAAAGCTGATCGTCGATTTGGGGACCGGATCATTGCGGAGGGGTTCAACGTCTTTGCTGTTACGGCCTCAGACCCGGAGGAGACCATGTTGTTTGCCACAAAAAACTGGCATGGCCCGAACGGGAAGGAGCTATCCGGCGATCCCTACGGGACCAAAGCTTTTATTGTTTTCAGGAAGGGGACCGGCGGGTCGATCCTGCAGCAGCGGCAGGCCACCAACATTTCCCTGCTTGGTGGCGGG
>JBGTAT010000149.1:0-4297 GCA_041749755.1 Terrimicrobiaceae bacterium
GACGCCACCGGAGTTGCGCCACGCGGCGGGGCCGCCGTTGACGGCGGTGGTGCCGAACGACCATTTCGGCGAGAGCGGCATATTTTCAAAAGTGATCGTGTTGGTGACGACGTTCCACGCGACGCAGAAGGCGGAAGGTCGCTCCAGCTTCACCTGCAGCCCGACGGTGGCGCTCAGCTCGGAAATATTGTCCCAGAGTCCGCCGTTGTTCCAATCCGCATGGGAGCCGGACTCGTTGAACGAGCGGGAGGAGACACCGTCAACGAAGACATTCGGGCCGGGGGCGGCCGGCCAGTTGATGATGAACGTGTGGCGGCCATTGCGTCCGATATTATTGCTGACCAAGCCCATTTCGCCGGTGAGGACAAAGCTGTAGCGGCGCCCCCCCTGCAGGATGGAGATGCCGTCGTGGCACTGGGAGCGGTTGATGGTGATCTTCCGGGTCGAGGTGTTGACATAGGCGATCGAGTAGGCGAAATGGCGGGCGGTGCATCCGCCCACGAAGCCGTCCTCGACCTCCATAAAATCGAGCGCGCTCCAAACGTGGTTCTCGTCGGTGTCCGAGGAATAGGTGCTCTCGAAGTAGATATCGGAGACGCCGACGTTGGTGATGTAATTAAATGCGGTGACCGGCACGACATAGCCGCGGCCCCATTCCGGGTCGAGCGGCGAGGTGATCGGCGCGTCGAGGGTGATGGAGTTGGCGGTGACGGCGGTGACGATGCGGTTGAAGGTGATGGCAGGGTCGCGTTCTGCGATGGCGGCCGTGTTGTAGTAGCTCGCCTTTTGCCATTCGATCGAACCGGGCCAGCGAACCTGGATGCGCTGGCCAACGGTGAACGGGTGGCCGGTAATGGGGATGACATTCGTCCCGCCCGGAATGTAGACATCGTCCACCAGCGTGCGGGTGGCGCCGGCGGTGAGGCTGCCGCCATCGAAGGCGATGAGCCGCGAGTTGCGGGTGTTTCCACTTTGGTTCTCGTTTGTTGTGCCGATCGCGTAGAGGCGGGTGCCGGTGAGCGGGTGGTCGCCCTCGCCGCGGATGACGACTCCCGAGGCGGTGACACGGATTCGATTGACGGAATGAATTTCCCAACGCCCCGCCTTGAGAAGCACGGCGCCGCGGAAGCCGTTGATGAGCGGGCGGGTGGCGATAAAGTCAATGGCGGCCTGGATGCGGTCCGTCTGGTCGCCCGTGCCGGGTTGGAGGGTGACAAGGACAGGAACCTGGTAGCCGCCCGGCTCATCGGGCAGCGCGGAATTTCCGTAGTTGTAGCCGACGGTGGAAAAGTCGGGGATGCGATCGCCCTTGGGGGTCGGATAATACGTGATCGATTGATCCGGGTTGATGCCAAGCGGCAGGCTGAATTGCGGGGTCGATGCCAGAGCCTGGGGGATTCCCAAGGCGAGAACAACAAGCAGGCCGAGCAGCCCAAGGTACTTGAGACTGTTTGGGAATTCGTGGCAGGTCGTCCGGGCAGGAGGTTTCACGGGGGCTGGGAAATGAACGTCGGATAATCCGGCCATGCGGGCGCCCGGTCGGCTGGATCGGGGCTGTCGACGGAAACATGCACTGCGGGAGGATCCTGGGGACCGGCGGGTGCCTGGCGCTGCACGGAGAAGGTTTTCTCGCCTATCGATACAACCAGGCGGTCCTTTTCAAATCTCACCTTGGCATCCCCGGGTGCGTCGGCCAGCCGGATTTCCACCACGCATCTGCGGGCGGCCGTGGCTGGGGCTGAATCCATGAAAACCAAATCGTGAAAGGGAGCCTTGGGGAGCCGGAAGGGAGTAACCTCCGTGGTGAGGTCCTCGAAGTCGCTCGCATGGACCACCACGATGAGATCGCCAAAGCGGAAACGATTGTTGCCGAGGGAAACCAACTCCTCGGGAGGGGCGAAGACGGTCCCCCCGGTGCCCAGCCGCACCAGCGCCTCAAGGGATGCTGCCGGGGTGTCCGGGCCGGTGGGCTCCAGCTCAAGAACCCCGACGATGCGATCGGGCAGCCCGAGCCAGATCTGACGCCCCCGCCACGGAACGATATTCCCTTTCGTCGAGCTCCCAAAGCCGTGCAGTTGGTAGTCGGCGGCAAAGGCTGACCATTCCCTGCCCATGGCGAGGCCGGATTGAAGGCCGGACGTCAACCAGGCGAAGGAGCGCGGATTCGCCCGGTCGCCTCCGAGAAACACACGAGGGAAAACGCCCATGACGAGCTCGCCACGCTCATGGTCGGGCCCAAGAACCTGCGCGCCGATCAGCGTGGAGTGGCCGGGTTCGCCAGTCGGGATCGGGCGCAGGGTGGCCGCGTAATTGAAGCGTCCGTACCAGGCCCTCGGGCCGGCGGTGTTTCTGTCGAGAATGGTGAACCCGTCCGGCAGCGGCCGTGACGGGATTCCCGGCATCCACCAACCCACCTGGCCGCGCAGGTTGTCCCAGCCTTTGTAGGGCGGCTTGGACTCTGGAGGGGCGAGCATGCCGCGAAGGAACGGGTTCCGGCTCAAAAAAGCGACCGGCTCGCCGCCGGTGCCATTCTCTCCGCCATTCCATGTGTGCTTCCATGAGGGGGCCGTCCAGTATTCGCCGCGTCGTCCCACGCTCACCGGCCCGAACCATTCCATGCGGCGGAGCATTTCGAGGGCCGAGTCATCACCCGTAATTTCATGAGTGCGGGCGATGAAGGTGGCGACGGTGTCATGGTAGCCGGGGGATTCATTCTGGCTCCAGATGTAGTGGGTGGCGCCGTCGGGCAGGATGTTCTTTTCCTGGGCGATGAAGAGCTCGCGGGATTTTGCGAGCAGGGCAGGGTCGTTGAGGTAGAGCCCGAAGTTCAGCAGCTCAAAGGAAAGCGCCAGATCGATGTTGGCATATCTCCCGTTAAAATCCTTCGCCTTGAGCATCATGGCATCGGCGGCCAAGCGCATGGCACGGTCCCAGGAGGCCTTTTGGGAGGGATAGAGGAGCCCCGGATAGAGCGCAGCAAACTCGCGCAGCGCACACGCGGCGGGCGCGATGGCAAAGTCGTCCAGCAGATCCCTGCCCGGCTTCAGGCTCGCAGCACCCATTTCCAGCGCATCGGTGTAGGCGTGCGCCCTCCGCAAAAAAGCGGCCAGTATTTCGGGATCATGCCGCAGCGAACTGGCCGGGTTGGCAAACAGCCAGAGCAGGGTCTCCATGCGCTGGGCCGTGCCGCGCACATCCTTGTCATCCGATCCCCCGCGCAGTGTCAGGAAGCCGGTTTGTCCGGGGTGGAGCTTCGGCCAGGAATCTGGCGTGTCGCCCTTTGCAAGATAGTTTTTGGCACCGGCAAGCATCAGTCCGATATAGGGGTTGTCGGCGGTGGCTTGCGGCGGGCGCAGGGTGCTGATGTTGGCGGGGGCGGGCTCCGAAGGTTTGGCAGAAAGAGGCTTTTCGGTTTCGGCGCGCAGAGTCTCCGCCCACTGGCTCTCGCCGATCGCCTCGGCAGTCGCGGCGCGCTCGAGCGCGACAGCGCGGGCGGCCTCTTCACAGGTCAGATTCAGTGGATTGGCATGCAATGCCGAAACTCCAAAATACCCCAGCAGGGCGATGGCATTCCATGATTTCATCGCGCGAAATCTTTTTTGGTGGCCTCAAACCAGCGGGCGATCTCGGCGGGCGATAGGACCCGCTCGTAAACCCGGAATTCTCCCAGCGCGGCCGCATGGCCATCCAAAAAGTCCAAGGCGTCGGTCGCCAGTTCTTTGCTCCCCTCGCCGCGCGCGACTTCGCGCCCGTTGACATACAGCCGGCTCTCAACAGGGTCGGCGGTCAGCACAACCTGAGTCCATGTGCCCGGCGCAATTTTTTCCGAGGCGAGCTTGCCGGGTGACGCGACGATCCGTCCTCCCTCGAGTTTCACAGAGACGGTCCGGTAGCGTTTACCGAACGCGGTGAGCCCGTCCTTGCCGAAGAGCTTCCCGCCCGGTGCATCTGAGCGAAACCACATGCCAATGGTTAGGGCGTCGGCCCCCATTTTGAGCTGCGAAACCTTCACCGCCGCCTTGGCCACCGGGCGGGATACATTGATATCGACCGACGGCTTGAGTCCTCGTCCTCCCGGGAAAAAGACCAGGGCACCGTCCTTCCGTTCGGTGCCGGAGTCCACCCATACCTGCGACTGGGAGTCGAGCGAGGTGAGCCCGGGGTTTCCATCCCAATCCCGGAAGCGGGCGGAGGAAATCAGCCCGGCCTCGGGCAATGTGACCAGGCGGAAGGCGGCCCGGGCTTCGCCAGCTTGTCCGCCGTCGGGCAGGAAGGCGGCCGCCCGCACGGTCGTATC
>JBGTAT010000150.1:0-4562 GCA_041749755.1 Terrimicrobiaceae bacterium
GTTACGGCGAAGATCCGGATCGGATGGGACGCGCGGTCGGTGAACGCCGTCGAGACCGCCCGGATTCTTGAGGCCGAGGGGATCCGACGGATCGCCGTGCATGGGCGGACGAAGGAGCAGGGGTATTCGGGAGCTGCAGACTGGGGCGTGATCGCCGACGTCGTCCGGGCGGTCTCGGTGCCGGTGATCGGAAATGGCGACATCTCGTCGGCAGAGATCGCGATGACGAGGCTCCGGGAATCCGGGGCCGCCGGGGTCATGATCGGCCGCGCCGCGATGAACCACCCCTGGATTTTTGCAGAGATCCGGCGCGCGCTTGACGGCCAGCCCGCCCTCCCCCCGCCCGGCGCGCGCCAGCAGTGGGATTTTATTATCGAGCACTGCCGGCTCGAAACCGAATGGTGGGGAGGCAAGGAGGTCCTCGCCATGAAGGCCATGCGCGCGCGCCTGATGGCGTACACCCGCGGGATGCCCGGCGGTGCGCGCCTCCGCGAAAAGCTCCAGCGCGTCGAATCGCTCGACCAAATCCGCGCGATCCGGGACGCCAGCCTGCCGGCGGATGCCGTCTGACGAGAGAGCAGTTTAAATAATAATGCTCTACCGCGAGCGCATGTGGGGGAAGAAGATGACGTCGCGGATGCTTTCGGCGCCGGTGAGCATCATGACCAGCCGGTCGATCCCGATCCCGATCCCGCCGGCTGGCGGCATCCCGTACTCGAGGGCCTGGAGGAACTCGTCGTCCAGCTTTTGCGTCTCGCCCCCGCTCTGCTGCTCGAGGCGGGCGCGCTGGACATCCGGGTCGTTGAGCTCGGAATATCCGGGCGAAATCTCCTGGCCGTTGATGACGAGCTCGTAGACATCGACGACCGATCCATCGGCGGCATTTTGTTTGGCGAGCGGGACGAGTTCCTTCGGGCAATGGGTCACGAAGAGCGGGTTCATCGTCTTTTCCTCGACGAGCTTTTCGAAAACGTGCTGGGTGACCTCGAAGTCCTCCGCGCAGTGCGAGATGTCGAGCCCGTTCGCGGCGCACCATGCGCGGCGGGCCTCGGAGGTGAGCTCGTACCAATCAGCCTTCACTCCGCGGATGAGATCGCTGTAGCGCTCCCGGCGCCAGGGCGGGGTGAGGTCGATCGCCTTTGATACCGTTCCATCTTCGGCGCGGTGCTCGATCACCAGCCCGCCGCAGACCGTCCGGGCCAGGTGGCAGACCATCTCCTCCACCAGCGAGGCCATCTGCTCAAAATCCGAGAATGCCCAGTAGGCCTCGAGCATCGTGAACTCCGGGTTGTGGCGGCGCGAGATCCCCTCGTTCCGAAAATTCCTGTTGAGCTCAAAGATTTTTGTGAACCCGCCGACGAGAAGGCGCTTGAGGTAGAGCTCGGGGGCAATCCGGAGGAAAAGGTCGACGCCAAGGGCATTGTGGTGGGTTTGGAATGGCTGCGCGGCCGCCCCGCCCGGGATCCGCTGCATCATCGGAGTCTCGACCTCGATGAACCCGCGATCCTCAAGGAACCGCCGGATTTCGCGCACGATCGCGATCCGCTTCAGGAAGACGTCGCGGGACTCGGGGTTTGAAATCAGGTCGAGGTACCGCTGCCGGTACTTGATCTCGGTATCCTGGACCCCGTGCCACTTGTCGGGGAGCGGGCGGAGCGACTTCGAGAGGACGGTGAACGAGGCGGCCTTAACGCTTGGTTCGCCGGTCTTGGTCGTGAACGTCTCGCCCTCGACGCCGATCCAGTCGCCAATGTCCAGATGCTCGAAGACGGCCGCCTGCTCGGGGCCGACCTCCTTCGCATGCAGGTAAACCTGGAGCCGTCCGGTGCTGTCGGAAATGTCGAGAAAATGGCTTTTCCCCATGTTCCGATGCGCGGTGATGCGTCCGGCGGTCCGCACGTGGCGCCCCTCCACGAAATCGGCGCAGATCTCGCCCGGGGCCGCAGTAATATCGAAGCGGCCGCCAAACGGGACGACGTCGGAGGCGCGCAGGGCTTCCAGCTTTTGCCGGCGCACGGCCAGCAGGTCAATGTGTTCTTCCATGAAATAGTTGCGGGCTTCCCGCCCCGGGGTCGGATGGGATCAAAGGCCGGATGTCATGCCGAGAATCATCGCGATCGCTCCGGCAAAGGCGAGGACGCCTATGCCCGCCAGCGCCCAGAGCGCGCCGGCCAGAGGGTCCTTCTGCTTGACGTTTTTCGGGATCGGCGAGGAGCTGACAAATTCTGGCGGACGGGAACTCAGCTGGGCGACCTCGGCGGCGGAGGATTTTGATTGCGGAAGGGGCTGGTCGGGAACCTCCTCCTCCCCGTGAAAAACCGTCTCGACCGTTCCAAAGCGAACCTCGTCCCCGTGGCTCAGCACCGCGTCGGTCACCGGCTCGCCGTTCACAAACGTTCCGTTCGTCGAACCCAGATCGTGCAGGTGGAAGGCATCCGTCTCGAACTCGATTTCAGCATGCCTGCTCGAAACCGAGCCGTCATTGATCTGGAGCTCGTTGTCGGCCACCCGGCCGACCGTGGTTTTTCCATCGGCCAGTTCGTGGGAAACCAGCGTGCCGTCGGGGAGGAAGATCTGTAACTTGGCCATGGCGGACGAAACTATAACCCGGAAGCCTTCGATGCGGCAACCTCTTTGGCAAACTCCGCAAAAAAGTAGTCGGCATCGTGCGGGCCGGGGCTTGCCTCCGGATGGTACTGGACGCTGAACGCGCGGTGCCCGCCGTGGCGAAGCCCGGCCACCGTCCCGTCGTTGAGATTCGTGTGCGTGACCTCGACGTCGGCCGGAAGGGAGTCCGGGTCCACCGCATAGCCATGGTTCTGCGAGGTGATGGCAATTTTTCCGCTGCGCAGGTCCTTGACCGGCTGGTTCGCCCCCCGGTGGCCGAACTTTAACTTAAACGTCTTTCCTCCAAGCGCGAGGGCCAGTACCTGATGGCCCAGGCAGATCCCGAAAATCGGCTTTTTTCCAACCAGGGCGCGGACGGTTTCATGCGCATACGCGAGCGCTTCCGGGTCGCCGGGGCCGTTGGAAAGAAAGATCCCATCCGCCCCGACCGCTAAAATTTCGTCCGCCGTGGCTGTTGCCGGCAGCACGGTCACATCAAACCCGTTCTGCCGGAGCGAGCGCAGGATGTTTTTCTTCATCCCGAAATCGATTGCCGCCAGCTTGTGGACGGCCGGCTTCAGGTCTTTAAAAACGTTCCCGGCCGCATCGGTTTCGATATCATCGGCTCCCCCGGTGCGCACGACCCAGTTCCGGCTCGCCGACTGCCCGGGATCCCATGCATACGGCCCGGCCGCTGTGACCTCCTTCACAAAATCGACCCCTTCGTACGGGACTTCGCGCGCGTGGCGGACGGCTTCCGCCTCGTCGGTGATCTCCGTCGAGATGCAGGCGCGCATCGCGCCCCGGGTCCGCAGGTGGCGGGTCAGCGCCCGCGTATCGACACCCTGAATCCCGGGGATTCCGTTCTCCTCCAAATATTCCTGCAGCGATTTCTGGCTCCGCCAGTTGCTCACCACCGGGCTGAGCTCCTCAATCACGAACCCGCGCACCTGGGCGCCCCCGCTCTCGACGTCCAGGTCATTCACCCCGTAATTTCCGATCTCCGGATACGTCATGGCCACGATCTGGCCGCGGTACGAGGGGTCGGTCAGGATTTCCTGATACCCGGTCATCGACGTGTTGAAGCAGATCTCTCCGGCACAGGTCCCCTGCGCTCCGAAGCTCTGCCCGCGAAATATCCGACCATCCTCCAATGCCAGCAATGCGATCATGCCACTCTCCTTATCAGCCCCCCGCGTAGCGGTAAAAGAAAATCCCGCAATTTGCTGCGGGAACCTCAGGGGAGGCGGGCGCTTGCACGCCTGTCCGGCGGAGGGCCTCCGGGTTCGGAGTTCCGCCTTCAGGCGGCTGGCGAGGGGGGAGGCAGCCCAAAAAGCGCCGCCTGAAGGCGGAACTCCAAACAAGCTCCCTCAAGGCATAGCCCGCTTTTGCAACTTTCGGGCAGGCGCCCCGCGAGAACGTGGAGAGAGGGATCAGATTTCGAGGACCTTCGGAGCCTGGGTGAGGAGCTTCGGAGCTTGGCGGGTGACGAGGGCGACGTCCTCGTGGCGGACGCCGCCGAGGCCGGGGATGTAGATGCCTGGTTCGACGGTGAGCACCTGGCCGGGCACGAACGTCGTGGCGGCGAAACGGGGCGATTCGTGGACCTCGAGGCCTAGCCCGTGCCCGGTCCCGTGAAAGAACCCCTGCCAGCGGCCGTCCCGGATCTCGGTGGGATAGCCCTGCGCCGCAAAATACGCTTTAATTTTTTCGTGAACCACCGCGCCCTCGATGCCCGGCCGCATCTGCTGGAGCGCGCGCTTTTGCCCGGTGAGGCAGACGTCCCAGAGCCTCCTCTGGGCCTCGCTCGCACGCCCGCGCACAACCGTCCGCGTGATGTCGCCGAAATACCCGGACTTTGCGTCGCGGGGGAACACATCCAAAATAATGAGCTCATCCGCCCGGAGCGGCCCGGTGCCACGGCCGTGCGGGTCGCAGGCCTGCTCGCCGCCGGC
>JBGTAT010000151.1:0-4247 GCA_041749755.1 Terrimicrobiaceae bacterium
TCAACCTGATCGACCATATGATTATGGGCTCGCCCGACGGGGGGCGCCTGGCATATTTCAGTTTTCGCGACGCCGGTCTTCTATGAAAATCCATCCGACAGCCGTTATTTCCCCCGGGGCCGAACTGGCCGACAGCGTCGAGGTCGGCGCGCATGCGGTGATCAGCGGCCGCGCGGTGATCGGCGAGGGGTGCGTCATCCAGGCGCACGCGATCCTCGAAGACCGGGTCTCGCTAGGGTCCGGGAATATGATCGGATTTGGCGCGGTCATCGGCGCTGCGCCGCAGGATTTTGCGCATCAGGCGGACATCTCGAGCGAGGTCCGAATCGGCGACAACAACCGGATCCGCGAGTACGTGACGATCCATCGCGGCACGAAGGAGGGCACGGCGACGACGGTTGGGAATGGATGTTTTCTCATGGTCGGCACCCACCTCGCCCACAACGTCACGATTGCCGACAACGTGATCATCACGAACAACTGCCTGCTGGCCGGATACGTGCAGGTCGGCGAGGCGGCCGTGCTCGGCGGCGGGAGCGTGTTCCACCAATTTATCCGCGTCGGCCGCCGGGCGATGATCGCGGGGGGATCGAGCTTCAATAAGGACATCCCGCCGTTCGTGACGGCAAACTTTCGGAACCTGCTTGTCGGGCCGAACGTGATCGGCCTCCGCCGCGGGGGATTCAGCCCCCAGACGCGCATGGAGATCAAGCGCGCTTTCAAGCTCGTCTACCGCAGCGGCCTGCGCGTCCGCGAGGCGCTCGCTGAGGCGGAAAAATCCGAATGGGGCCCCGAGGCCAGTGAGTTTTTCGACTTCATCAAATCCTCCCGCCGCGGAACGTGCACGTCGAACCGCCTGGCTGACGCCGACGACCAGGGGCTCGGCGAATAAATTTCAGACCAACTCCTATGAAAATCCTCCTCGCTTTTTTTCTTGCCGTCCTGACCGCCACGTCCCTGATGGCCGACCTCGTGAAGGAGGTCCCGAAATCCCAGCGTGACGAGCTTGCCGAGGGGCAGACGGTCGTCAAAAGCACGGATGTCCCGGGGGCTCCCTGGCCACAGCTGAGCCTCTACCGGGTCGTCAACGCGCCGACTTCCGTCGTCGCCGACCTATTTACCGATTACGATGCCGCTCCAAGTTACACCCCGGGCCTCATCTCGGCTCAGGTCATCGCGACGAATCCCGACGGAACGAAGGACGTGCGCTACACGGTGAAGGTCCCGGTGCTCCAAAAGATCAGCTACACCGTCCGCAACACGTACTCGCAATCCGGCCCCAACGTCACGGTTGCCTGGAAGCTTTTGCAGTCGCCCTTGGCGAAGCAGAGTGACGGATCGCTCCGGATCGAGCCCTACGATGGCGACCGCACCCTCCTCTGCTACACGAACCTGTGCGTCCCGGTCACCAACCTCGTCTCCGGCCTCAAAAACCAGGCGCTCGTCGAGGCCAAAAATACCGTGCTCGCGCTCGCGACCGAGGCCGAGCGGCGGGCAAACAAGGCAAATTAAAAATCCACGCTCGCTTTGCCCCCGCGCGGGCTGGTAGGAATGCCGGGTGAGCGAATTGTTGCCGGTGCGCGTGCGCGCCAAGTTTTTTTTCGAAGGGGACCAGAAGTTTTTCATCAAGGGCGTGACGTACGGTCCGTTCGCCCCGGATGCGAACGGCGAGTATTTCGGGACGCCTGAGAGCGTCGCGAAGGACATGGACCTGATGGTCGAGGCGGGGGTCAACCTCGTCCGGATCTACTACGTCCCTCCGCGGTGGTTCCTCGACATCTGCGCCGCCCGCCGGATCCGTGCGCTGATCTCGATCCCGTGGGCCGAGCACCTGGAATTTTTAAAGAACCCGAAGATCCGCGCGGATGCCGAGCGCGCGGTCGCCGAGGGGGTCGCAAAAAATGCCGGTCACCCGGCGGTTTTCGGGTACCTAGTTGGCAACGAGATCCCGACAACGATGGTCCGCTGGCTGGGCGCGCGCGAGGTGACCGAGTTTGTCGAGCGCCTGATCAACATCGGCCGCGAGGCCGACCCCCGCGCGCTCTTCTCGTACGCCAGCTACCCCCCGACCGAATACCTGCTCCCGCAGAATAGCGATTTTGTCACGTTCAACGTCTACCTCCACCGACAGGAGGATTTTGAGCGCTACCTCGCCCGCCTGCAAAACCTCGCCGACGACAAGCCGCTCATTCTCGGCGAGTTCGGGATGGATACGATCCGGCATCCGGAATCCGAGCAGGCGGAGATGCTGCGCTGGCACATCGAGAGCGTCGTCCGCGGCGGCCTCGCGGGCACGATCATCTACGCGTGGACCGACGAATGGTTCCGCGGCGGCCAGGAGATCCTGGACTGGGCGTTCGGTCTCGTCCGGCGCGACCGGACAAAAAAGGTCGCCTTCGAGACGGTTCGCGAGCTCTTTTACGGCGCCGGCTCGATGACGTCCCGCGTCCGGCTCCCGTCGTACCCGAAGGTCTCCGTCGTCGTGTGCTCGTACAATGGCGGCAAGACGCTCGACCGGTGCCTGGAATCCCTCCGGCATGTCGATTACCCCGACTACGAAGTTGTCCTGGTCGATGACGGATCGAAGGATGACACGCAGGAGATCGTGGCGAGGCACCCGTGGATCGTCGCGATCCGGCAGGAAAACAAGGGGCTCAGCTTTGCGCGCAACGTCGGCGCCCACGCGGCGAAGGGCGAGGTCATCGTCTATACCGACAGCGACTGCATGGCGGACCCCGACTGGCTCTATTACCTGATGGGAACCCTGCTGAGCGGCGACTACGCGGGGGTCGGCGGACCGAATATTTCCCCGCCCGCAGAAAACTGGGTTCAGGCCTGCGTGTCTGCGGCACCGGGCGGACCGAACCACGTCCTCCTCACCGACGTCGTTGCCGAGCACATCCCCGGCTGCAACATGGCATTCCACCGGTGGGCGTTCGACCAGGTCGGCGGGTTTGATCCCGAGTACCGCAAGGCGGGCGACGATGTCGATTTCTGCTGGAGGCTCCAGCAATCCGGCGGCGTGATCGCGTTCAGCCCGGCCGCGATCGTCTGGCACTACCGCCGGTTCACGCTCCAGGCGTTCCGCAAGCAGCAGGAGGGATACGGAGAGGCGGAGTCGATGCTCCGGTTCCAGCACCTCGTCTTCTTCGGGCCGACAGGCACCGCAAAATGGAAGGGCCAAATCTACGGGGCCCCCCGGTTCACCTGGCTGATCAACAAGCCGGTGATCTATCACGGGGTCTTCGGCGAGGGCCTCTTCCAGTCGATCTACCCGACTCCGCAGTCCGACCTCGCCGCCTATCTGAGCAGCATCGAGTGGGTCACGCTCACGCTCTTCATCCTCCTGGTTTCGATCCCGCTCCCGTTTTTGCGGATCGTCCCGTACCTGATGTTCGGCGGCACCCTGCTCGTCGCTCTCTCGTACATGATCCACGCGCGGCTCGAGCCGAAGCACGACACCGTGCCGGCGCGGCTCCTCGTCGCGTTCCTGGCGCTCGCCCAGCCGCTCGTGCGCGGGTGGGCACGGTATTTTACCTGGCTCAAATTTAAGCGGACCCAGCCGGCGGTCATCGCCAGCGTTGAAAAAGATTTCCAGCCGACCGGCGGAAGCATCTCAAACCTGAAATTCTGGAACGAGGAAGGCTACGGCCGCGAGCGACTCCTCCAGGAGACGGTCCAGGCGCTCGAAAACGAGGGTTGGAACTACTCGATGGATACCGGCTGGAAAAGCTGGGAC
Organism: Terrimicrobiaceae bacterium; assembly: GCA_041749755.1. GTDB lineage: Bacteria > Verrucomicrobiota > Verrucomicrobiia > Chthoniobacterales > Terrimicrobiaceae > QYQL01. Next base: position 3,740 of record JBGTAT010000151.1, read on the forward strand.
CTCCAGATTTACGGCAGCTTCTGGTGGGGGGTCAAACTTCGCTCGGTCACCGAATACCATGGCGGGCCGAAGTGCCTCACCCGCGTGCACCTCGGCACCCGGATGGTTGCCACCACGTTCCTCATCAACCTCATCCTCCTCGGGATCCTCGCCTACCGCGAGTTCCTCGTGGCCGGGAACGATGTCTGGCTCTGGGCCCTCTACCTCGTGTTCCTCTTCTTCCTGCTCCGCCGGGTCTGGAGGCTCAAGCGCCGGGTCGCCGACCTCGTCGAGGCAGCCGCCTCAAGGTGCGGGCTCACCCGGATCAAAAAAGGATAGGCCGCAGCGACCCGGGCGGGCGGGCGTCAATCGACCGAACCTGCGAACACGAAGTCAGCCGGCCCGGTGAGCGTTACCTTTTCGAACGCCCCCGGACCGGTCGTCTCGAACCCGACCTGCAAGGTTTCGCCGCCCCGGACGCGCACCGCGACAGGTGAGGGGGCCCCGGTGGCAAGGTGGTGCAGCAGGG
>JBGTAT010000152.1:0-21879 GCA_041749755.1 Terrimicrobiaceae bacterium
CTTGTTCGCTCACTTTTAGGACGTTGGACATGGACTCCATCCAACCGCCCTTCCGGCGATCAGTCAGAACCCTTTTTCACGCCCAAAAGTGGTGCACTTTGAAGTGACCCGAGGTGGTGCACTTTGGGTGACCGCCGACAGTATATTCGCCGGATGAGCACAACCCTTCAACTCGGCCCCCGGGGCACTTTGACGTTGCCAAAGAAGCTGAGGGATAAATTCGGGCTCAAGGGCGAAAGCATCGTGGTTCTGGAAGATACCGATCAAGGGATTCTCGTCCGGCCGGCCATGGTATTTCCCATCGAACGATATTCCGATAAACGAATTGCGGATTTCGACGTGGAGAACAACGAGACCATTGCGAAAGCCTTTCCGCCAGCTCCGCGATAGACCATGGTCATCTTTCTTGATGCCAACATTCTGTTTTCTGCCGCCCAGCCAGGAAGTCCGGCGCATCAATTTGTCGTTGTCCTTTCAGAGAATGCGTCGCTGACGACTCATCCAGGCGTTTGGGAGTAGGCTGAAAGAAACCTTGAAGAGAAGCGTCCGCAGTGGCTGCCTGGCCTCGTGGAGATTTCCCGGCTGGTCGCCAGGAAAAACTGCATGGCTGTCTGCCCGGAGGTCGGACTGCCTCCCAAGGACCAGCCCGTCCTCGGAGCCGCCATCGCCATCCGTGCCGACCGGCTTGTCACCGGTGACCGAGCCCACTTCGGTCCGCTCTACGGAAAAACCGTCGAAGGAGTTCTGATCGTCTCCCCGCAACTAATGGTCGCGGAAATGAAAACTTCGCGCTGGATCCCCCCTTCGCCTCAGTGACTCCGCCTCGCTAGCAATCCACTTGATTCCAGGTTCATCTTCGGCCAGTGTCTTCCTGTGAGCACCGTTGCTGAAATTGAAGAGGCCATCGCCCGGCTGCCCGCCGATGATTTCGTACAGCTCTTGGAGGATTTACGCGACATAGAAGCCGCTCACACGGCGCTTGCCGAGGCTTCTGCCACCGGGCAACCTTCCAAGGAGTGGAAACAGTTGCGGGCGGAACTCGATGCCTTACACGGTTGAGATTCTCAAGCGCGCGGAAAAATTCCTCCGCTCGGTCAAAGATGCCCGACTCTACCGACGGCTCCGCGAAACCATCGATTCATTGGGAGGCGATCCCCATCCGCCCGGAAGCAAAAAGCTCGTCGGTGCCCTCGATCTTTATCGCGTGCGGGTCGGCGATCATCGCGTCATCTATCAAATCGATGACGGAAAACTCACCATCCTCGTGATCGAGATCGGACATCGCCGCGAAATCTACAGATAGCCTCGCCCCCCGATAGAAGTCCAAAACACCCCGGACATCTCAAGTAGCCCTGGACGCTCGGCTTTCGGCCCTCGGCTTCGTTTTCAGCTTCCATTGTTGACTCCTTCGCACCCGCGCTGGTTTTCAGCTTTCAGCTTTCCACTTTCAGCTTTTTCTTCAGGGGTAGGACGCTCGTTGACCTAGTTGCCGTGCGAATCTTGCCGGCGTCATGAAAACTCTCACCCAGCCCATCACCGCCCGCAACCTCACCGCCTGGTTTGTTTCCGTTCCTCCGGGACAGGCCATTCCCAACTACACCGTCCTGGAGGAAGCCATGGAAAGCCAGACCGGCCTCCTGCACGAGACGGGGAATGTCAACGAGCTCCTGATCGAAAACCCCGGGGACATCGACCTCTTTATCCAGGCTGGGGACATCGTGAAGGGCGGGCGCCAGGACCGCACGCTGGGGGCCGATTTCATCGTTCCTGCCAAATCCGGGAAGGTCCCGATCCCTGTCTTCTGCGTGGAGGCGGCTCGCTGGCACAAGCGCCGCAGCGAGTCCGACGCGCATTTCTCGAAATCCAGCGAGTATGCTTCCTCCAAGAAACTCCGTGCTGCCCTGCGCACAAGCAAGAGTCAGGGCGAGGTCTGGGCGTCCGTCGAAGAGGAGCAGGCGAAGCTGAGCGAGAGCATGGGAATTTGCGCGAAGTCCGCCATGTCACCCTCCAGCCTGCAGCTTTCCTATGAGATGAAGGAAACCACGGCGGCCTTGGACGAATATCTCGGAGGCTTGGAGTCCGCACCGTCCGGGGAAAGCGTCGGCGTAGTCTGGGCGATTAATGGCAAGCTCAGCCACGCCGATATCTACGGAAGCCCGGCCCTGTTCCGGAAGGTCTGGAAAAAGCTGCTCCGCGCCGCGTCTTTTGAAGCGATAGGAGAGCGCTCCGAGAAGGCAGCCGAACCGCTCCGCGACATCGCCGAGATCTCGGCCTGGCTCGAAGAGGCTGCCGCCGTCGCAGCTGAGGAAGAAAGCCTTCCGCCAAGAACCCGGCTCTCGACCCGCCGGGCGAAAGACCAGCTCCGCTTCGAAACCCGCGACACCGCTGTCGCCGATCCCATCCATCTCAGCATCCTCGCCCAGTAAAAATCCCATCTGAAAAATCCATGAAAACCATCCTGTCCCTGCTCTTCATCACTTTGGTTGGGGGAGCCCCCTCCTTCGCACAATCGTGCGGGGAGGGAGTATTCCTCGGGCGCCTCAGCGCCAATCCCTACGCCGCGACCTCGACCGCGAACCCCTACGGGCAATACGGCAGCGCCTCCTCTTCGACCAGCATCAACAACGCCAACGGCAGGTGGGGCAGCGCGTATTCGCCCGCCAGCGTGGCGAACCCATATGCCAGCACCGCGCCGAAAATCATCGCCGCGGACGGCGCCTACCTCGGACGCCTCAGCGCCAACCCGTATGCGGCAGATTCCGTCGCAAATCCCTACGGGAAATACGGCAGCCCGTACTCGGCGACGAGCATCAACAACCCGTACAGCAAATACGGCAGCCCCTACTCGCCGGTAAGCCCGAACAACCCGTACGCCACCAAGGCCCCGGTCCTCTGCGGGGAAAAATAGAAACCATCCACACGCATGAAAAAATTCAAAGGCATCCGGTATTCCTTCCGTCCGAAATCCTATTGGAAGGACAGCGATCCGCTATCGGCTATCCTTCGCAATGTCACGGGCGAGAACCGGCGGCGGATGATCACCGACTACTGGAATGCCGGCTGCCTGGAGGAGCTGGACACGGCGCTTCTCAACGATGAGCTCGATTCCGAAACGCGCGAAAGCCTGGGCGGTATCCATCCATCCTTCATGGGCGGCGAGTATCTGCTCGGGTTTCTTCCCGGCGAGGTCGAGATCGCCCGGATCTGCCTCCAGTCGACCACCAGCGATGTCATCACGCTCCGTGCGAGGCCCGTGCCATCAGGCATCGCCTACCGCATCGCGGACGAATACGACGGCCGGTTCACCCTGCCGATCAACACATCAGAGAGCCCCCTCACGCTGCTCGAAGTCATCAACCAGCTCGACGAGGGATCGCTCGATGGGCTCAACTGCAGCGACGGCCTTGCCCATGCCTACAATCGCTCCAACGGTATGGAGCTCGATCCCGAAGAGGCCAGCGAGTCCTTGCGGGGCTTCACATCGATCCAATCGCGGGTCTACCGGCAGCTCAACAACCACTTCGAGAAGGCCTACGACGAGTGGTTCAAAAACGCTCCATGGATCGACGACGAACCGGATGAGGAGGAGGATTCAGAGGAGGATTCGGAGCCATGAAACAAGCCGCTCCGCCGAACATCGAACATTCAACATCGAACATCCAACGCCGGACACCGAACGCTGAAAACTGAACACGGAAAACTGAACACTGAAAGCTTTAGATAGGCAGGCAACGAATATGACCCATTCCCAATTCACTCATCTGATCCGGGCGCACTCCCATCCGCTTGTTCTTCTCGAAGGACGCCGGGAAATCCCCCTGGAAATTGCTGCCTCCGCCCGCAGGCTGGCTTATCTGCTGGCGCTGCGCTTTCCCGCGATGCGCTTCCGCTCGGGGAACGCTGGCGGCTCGGACGAAGCGTTCGCAAACGGCGTCAGAGACCGCGACTCCGCTCGTCTGGAGCTTTTCCTTCCCTACTAAGGCCACCGCCAGGGCTCCGCAGCTGGATCGCGTTTCCTTTCTCCTGATTCTCTCAACGAGGAAGAGATATCCATCGTCGCAGATGCCACCGCCGCCGCCACCCCCCGCAACAGCGGACTTCTCCATTCCCGTTCGCCGCGGCTCCAAGCCAAAGCGAAATATCTTTTGAGAGATACCCTCAAGGTCACTGGACACGGTCCGGCCTTTCCGCCTCCCGTCGCCGCCATTTTCTATGCCGATCCCAACGACCCGATGGCCGGCGGAACCGGGCACACGATCCGCGTGTGCAAAGACCACGCAGTGCCCGTCATCCTTCAAAATGATTGGCTCACTTGGCTCCCGGACTTGGAGTCGGACCAGCCAGCGGCCGACCCTGCAAAATACCCAGCCTCATCAAACCGGCGCACCGCCGCAAAGCCACGAAAGCACACGAAAGAAACCCACTGAATACCCCTCCCCACGCTATGGAAGACAATCCGGAAAAATCTGCTAAAACACAGGAACCGCCCCCTCCGCTCGATGTGATGCGGAAGGTTTACGAGGAGGCGGAGTTCCATTTTGAGGAGGACGACGGCCGGCTGACCCTGCGGCTCGCGCTCAAGAACCTGGACGTCATCGTCGTCTGCTTGGGTCAAGCCGGAGATGTGGCGAGCGTCCTCGTCCGGCTTCCGATCCGGGCGACCGAGGAGTTCCGCGCCAGGACCGGCGAGTTCCTCCACCGGCTCAACTACGCCGCGAAGCGGAAGTTCTGGGAGATGGACTACAGCGACGGGGAGATCCGGCTTGTCGCCTACACCGACACCATCACCGGTCCCCTGACCGAGGGGCTCTTCCGCTCCATCCTCCACGCGGTGACAAGCACGGCCGACGTGGTGTTCCCCTACCTGACCAGCGTCCTCTCCGGCCGGATGACCCCGGAATTCTCCGCCGACCAGGCGGAGGCGGCGATCCAGGCCTTCTGGGACAAGGGCGAAAAAACAGACTCCCCAGAAGAAGAACCACCCGCTGAGAACTGAGAACTGAAAACTGAAAACTGGATATTTTATGACACTCTGCCCGGTTGTTTTTGCGATTTTGAAATCCGAATCTCACCCCCTATGAACCGACGTGATTTCCTCTCCCTCTGCGGTCTGGCCGCAGGATCCTGCATCATCCCCGTCCGCATCGCGCGAGCCATCCGGGACACCTGCGTCCTCGGCGGGCAGCCCTACTTTGTCAACGCGCCTGCCTCCGGGAGCGTCCTCTACGCTGTGAAAGAGACGTGCTCCGAATTCATCCTCCACCTGGGCGAGGAAACCGGCCCGCCGACCTGGCGCGAATACCTTGACGAGAGCCAGGGAGTCAACCCTGATGACGTGGAGGCCATCAATGAGTGGCAGAGGGACCAATATGGGGTCGAGCCGGGCGAGGAGAACGTCATCGCGCTTGATGAGCAGATCGACGAATTGGCCCTCGACCAATGGCTGGAGTGGGATTATTCGCTGAGGGACAGCCCTGAGGCACAGGCCTATCGCTACCTGGAAACCCTTCCCCTGAGCGACAGGAAGCTGCGGGGGCCCGGGGACCCGCTCGGCAGCCTGAGCTTTATCGAGGGCGACCGGCCCGGCTCAAATTACACTTACACGGAAGCCCCCGACCTCGCGACCCTCGCCTGCCTCCAGCACCGGCTCAACCAGCTCGGCGAAAACATCCGCATCGAAATCAAAAATGAAAGCTGATCGAAATGATTCAAACTAACTATAAGCTGCTCTGATGAATCGCCCGGATATCGCCTTCACCGACGACCGGGACGGATGCCAGGGGCTCCGCACCAAGCAGCATGCCCAAGGATCAGAGAAGGAAATTCCAAACATGCTCACCCGGTATGCCAGCTAAATCAAACAAGCCCAGCACGAAAAATTCGGAAGCGCCACGCCTCTCCCGCGGTCGCACCCGGCCCGGCGCGCTATTTCCCGTGCCTCCGCCTGCATCTTCATTGCCGGAGAGCTATGCCGCCACTTTGCAGGAGATAAAGGCCCACCTCCGCAACGCCCGCATCCGGGCTGTCCTCGCTGCCAACCCGATCGTCATCGAAGCCTACTGGCACACCGGAAAAATCATCCTCGCCCGCCAGAAGGAAGCCGCTTGGGGAGCCAGAGTCATCGACCGGCTCGCCGCCGACCTGAAAGAAGCCTTCCCTGATATGAGCGGCCTCTCTTCCCGCAATCTTCTCTCGATGCGGCTTTTTGCCGAGGCTTATCCCGAAGGATCAATTGCGAAACAGCCTGTTTCGCAATTGCCCTGGGGCCAGATCATCCGGCTACTCCAGATGGTCAAAGACCCCGCCGCCCGCGACTTCTACATCCGCGAAACACTCGCCCACGGCTGGAGCCGCAGCATTCTGGAAATCCAAATCCAGAGCCGGCTCCACCTTCGCACGGGCAAGGCCCAGAACAACATCGCGCTCACCATGCCACCGGCAGACTCCGACATGGCTGCCCGGATTTTCAAAGACCCCGGCTCTCAGCTTTCAAGTTTCATCCTTCAATCTTCCGCTCTCTCCCCCATTTCCCATTCCGAATTATTTAAAAATGACCAATCTGACCTGCAATCTTGCTGACGGGCACGCGCAGGGGCCCGGCTACGATGTGCCGCCCGTGCCTGTGATGACCGCCTTTGGCGACGGGGCCCTCTGCCAGTGCCACTCCAAGGGGGCGTGGGACTTCGACCGCGCAATCGCCGAGAAGCCTGAAACCTTGTTCCGGTGCGTCCGCAAATTGGGAAATGCCACGGCGGCCGACAAATGGGACGAGCTGATCCTGCGCTTTGGCGAGAAGTCCTTCCTGTACTGCCACACGTGGAAGGTCGTCTCCTACGCCGAGTCTCCGGCCGAGGCCGAGCGGATCGTCCGGGAATTCACTGCGTCCTACGGGACGAAGAAGCCTCCGGTCGGCGGAAGCTTTCAGCTCATCCGGAAGGAACGATACGACCAGATCACCTGCGAGAACGTCGATCTCGGCCCAGAAACCCTCCTCGCCGATGACGTCTTCGCCCTGCACTACCCAGCCGGGACGGACGCCTGGCATCGGGGGTTCGTCGAGAAGCTCGCCGCACGCAAAAACGGGCTCACGATCCTGGAGGGTTCGCCCGGAACCGGAAAAACCTCCTACCTGCGCCACCTCATGGGTCAGCTCAAGGACACCCACCGGTTTTACTTCATCGCGCCCACCAGCCTGAAAATCCTGGAAGAACCGGAATTCATCGGGTTCTGGTCCAGCGAGCGGGCCGCCTACTCCGACCGGAAGCTCGTCGTCATCCTGGAAGATGCGGACGACGCCCTCATGACCCGCGACTCGGACAACCGTGGCAAGGTCAGCGCGATCCTCAACCTCTCCGACGGGATGCTGTCCGACTTCCTCTGCCTCCACGTGATCTGCACGATCAACTGCGCCGCAGCCGACATCGACCAGGCCCTCCTGCGCCCCGGCCGTCTCGTGAGCCATCGGGTGTTCAAACGCCACGACATCCCGCAGGCGACCGCCCTCGCCACCTCGCTTGGCAAAACGCTCGCCGCTGCCCAGGACTACTCCCTCGCCGAGGTCTTCGCCGACGGCCAGCCCGAACACGTCACCCGGCCTCAGATCGGATTCTCCGCCTGACTGCGCGACATTCCAAATTCCCCACACTCCATGACCCAACCTCGACCGCTCAGCTCCTTCAAAGACCAACTCCTCCAGTATGGGATGATCCAAAAGCATATCGCCGGGGAATTCAGCCCGGAGGCTGATGCCGCCCTCGGGCGGCCTACAACGGAGTCACCGAACTGGTCGACCACCATTCCCGCTTCACGACACTCTGGCAGCGAATGAACACCATCTCCTTCGGGGACGAGAATCGACTCAAACACCGCGCCCTTGTGAAGGCGTCGGTTTTCTTTTCGGAAAATTGAAAAGCCGCCCAACAACTTTCAATTTCCCGGATCCTGCCTCCGACCTGGATAATCCCGCTCGCCCAAATGTTTCAAACTCACTATAAGCAAGCTCTGATGAATCCTTGGCCATCCGCAATCTCTTACGGCACGGCAGGCAAGGGCTGGACCGCAATGCAAGCTTCCCGGAACAGCCGATGAACTGGCGTTTCAAAAAACTCACCCCTAACGACACCCGCGTAAATGCGACGCACTTGGAGTTCTTCCGGGATGAGGCGCTGGCGAATCCGGTGGATGCCCTCGTAAGGGAGGATATTCAGAACCGTTTGGATGCAAGGGCTGAGGGAGAAGACCGGATCAAAGTTTGCTACCGTTTCCGGACGGGGCTTGCCAGCCTCCCGCAAGCTGCGGCTGCCGGATGGCTTGAAAATCTAAAGCCTCACCTTGAGGCGGGAGAGGCGGTCAAAGAACTGGACTCCGGGGTCTCCGTCGATGCGCCCATGCCCTGCTTGTTGCTGGAAGACTTCCGCACGACCGGCCTAGAGGGAGACCCGCTCACCACGAGTGACCCCGAGCACGCCGAGGGTCGCAATGATTTTTATTGGTTCGTCCGTAACGTCGGCCGATCGGGAAAAAAGGGCAGCGACCGTGGGCGCTGGGGGCTCGGAAAAATCGTCTATCCGGCCGCTTCGGCCATCCGCTCCTTTTTCGCGCTGACCGTGAGACGGTCGGACAACAGGGAATTGCTGATCGGCCGGTCGGTTCTGGCGGTTCACAGAATTGCCAGGGAGGATTTCGACTCCGAGGGGTATTTCGGGCGCTTCGACGACGAGGAATTCCAGAGCTTCTGCACGCCGGTCGAGGATCCGGAATTGCTGGCCAGGTTCCGCAGTGACTTCGGGCTCCGGCGCGCGCCGGGCGAACCGGGACTCTCCCTCGTCATTCCTTTTCCGCTGGCGGAGATTACGCCGCAAGGCATCGCCCAAAGCGTGATCCACCACTACTTCGAGGAAATTCTTCGCGGCCGGCTCGAGGTGCTCGTCGAGGATGACATGGGTTTTCAAACAGGGATCCGGGATGATTCCATCGAGAACGCCGTGGCCGGCCTGACGCAATTCGGTGCTGATGAACGCGGGCGCCTTCTCGATCTCATCGCGTTTGGAAGAAATGCGCTCTCGTTTTCGCAAGGAATGCCCGGCTCATGGACGCTCCAGGCTTCGACCCCTCCGAAGTGGTCGGATCCCGAGACGCTTTTTGCTTCGCCGGAGGAAGCCATGGCAGCGCGAAACGCGTTCCGCGACGGCAGGCTTCTCCGGTTCGACCTGCCCGTCGAAGTCGCAACCGTCCGGTCACCGCTTGTGTCCGAGGGAGCCTTTTCCGTCATATTGCAGAGGGGCGAGACGTCCTCCCAACCCTTCGAGGTGTTTATCCGGGACGGTCTGACCATCTCCGGCCTGAAAGCCCTCCGCGAGCCCGGGGTCACCGCCCTTACCCGCATCGAGAACAACCCGCTCTCGAATCTCCTCGGCGATGCGGAGAATCCCGCGCACACGACATGGCTCCAGACCACGAAGCATTTCCGTGGGAAATACCGGAACGGCGCGGCGGTTCTCAAATATGTCAAAAATGCCGCCTCCGCTCTGGCAGGCTGGCTCGGCCGTGTGGATGCGGAGCTCGATCCCGATCTTCTCCAGCACTTGTTCAGCATTCCGCTCAACGACGGCGTGAAGCTCCCCAAGCCGAAGGCGAAGCCCGGCGACAACCCTCCCGTTATTCCCGAAGATCTGCCCCCGAGCCGCCCGTCGGCTTTTCAGCTCGCCGAATGCGCAGGCGGGTTCACATTGAAATCCACCGGTGCCGCCGTCCCCCGGCCGGAAAAAATCCGGATCCGTGCCGCCTACGAGACGCTGCGCGGAAACGCGTTCTCCCAGCACCACCCGGCCGACTTCGACTTCACGGCGGCGAAAGGGGGACTGCGCATCACGGGTTTCGGCATCGAGGCCTATGGCATTGCCCCGAACATTCTCGATGTTAAGCCTGTCGCACCGGAATTCGATCTCACGGTTGAAGGCTTCGACACCCACCGCGACCTCATTGTCAAAGCCCGCGCAGCAGCCTCCTCCGACTCGCAGCCGGAGCGAGAACCGCTTGAACTCGAACCCGCCCCATGATCCGCCGGTTCAACTACACCCATCGCGCCAGGATCCCCAGGGAATCGCTCCAGATCCTTGTCCACGAATTTTCATCCAGCCCCTCGCGCTTTGACATGGCGGTTGAACTGCCCGAACCGGTCGCGACCATCCCTCACGCCGTCGTGTGGATCGAGGCCTATTCGGGACCGGTCCAGATGCGCTTCCGCTTCGGCCCCGCCTCGTCCCCCGTGGCGCCGGCATCCACAGCTCTGGACAGGTTCCGTCCGGGTGAAAAAATCCTCTTCCGCGTCAAAGTCGTGGACGAGAGCGACGAGCTCCGCAGAATCCTCGCGTGGGCGGACAAGATCCGCCCCGTGCTCCCCGAAGAGGCAGGCTCCGGGCGCAAAAGCATTCTTCCCGTCGAACGCGCCGACCTGGGGGACCGACTCTGGCGGCTCGATTGGCGCGAGGAGATGCCCGTGCTCCAAGTCAACGAGTCGGTCACCGAGCCAAGGGACATCACCCAGATGGCACGCATGGACCCCGAGTTTCTTTCTCTCGTCTATCCGGCCGTCGTCCGCGAAATCCTCCACACACTCACGCTCACAAACGAAGTCATCCAGACGGACAACGAAACTGATCACGACTGGCTGCGCTTCGCCTGCAATCAACTTGGTGCCGGCCCACTCCCGCCCGAACCGGAGGAAGACGGCTCAGGGACCGAGGCGCGCACCGCGTGGATCGATGACGCCGTCGCTGGGTTCTGCCGCAGGTGGAAAACCCTCGAAACATTCGTAGCCATGAAAACCCGGGAGGCCAATGCCTGAAAACCTCCGCATCCTGAACGACGAGGGCCGTCGCCGGTGGCGCCAATGGATCGAGGACCTGCGCCTTGATCCCTCGATCCCGGTGCCCTCGGACCTGCTCGCCAATCCGGAGACATCCCTCTCCCCGCCAGCAGCAGTCCCGCTTCCGGCCGGCCCGTTCGGGACGAAATTCGAAATGGCGAAGCAACTCCTGCCGAGCGTCATCGCTCTCGAAACGGCCCGCCTCCCGGATGCCTCGTGGCCCGGCGTCTGGGACGCTCTCGCTCTCACTTGCTTCGAGGAGATCTGCCCGAGCGTAGAAGGAAAAAGGCGGGTGAAGGAGTTGGAAAGTTACGTTTGGAGTCCACTTTATACCCGGAGTTACAAGCACCGGGTAGCTGGAACTATAAGCCTCTATAGAGCTTATGGCAGAGCTTCTATTTTATGTTTGTGGGGCGAGGTGCCAATACTTAGCGACTATGAGATACAGCTTTCATCCCACCCCTCTTGGCTGGGAGCAAAAGCTGTTGGGGAGGTTCTTTACCAAATGTATTGGGAGCATGACTCCGGCCGCCCCAAACGAGGAGGGATGAGCCGCGTCAGGCCCGGAGCCCTATTTCATTTCATAAAAGTGGTAAGCCACTTGGAAAGAACTTACGACATCCAGGGATTGAAGGCAGAAGCATTAAAAGAGTTGCTGCCAGTGGCCTTTCATCGCTGGTTTTCAAACCAATCCCTAAATCTTTTTTCCGGAAGGGTCATGGAAACTTCTGTGCCGGAAGCTGACTTCATTTCAGAACCGGACTCTCCACAATCATTTTCCACATCAGGTTTGGAGGTTGGAAGGCTTTACTCACGGGAGGCGCTTGCTTCGATGTGGGGTTACAAAAGTTTCCACCCGCTGGCTAGAGGCGTCGTTACGCCAAAATCGTCGAACACCATCATTCTCTTCGTCAGTGGCGGCGAGAATGAATCCGCGAATGGCGGATACAACAATGCGTTGATCGGAGATCAACTGTTTTGGGAAGGGCCGCGCGATCATTTTGCGGAGTCTCGAATTATTTCCTCAAATTCAAGCGCCGATAAAATAATCCTTTTCTGGAGAGACGTTCACCGTTCTGATTTCTCTTACAAGGGAGAAATCGAAGTGGCATCTTTTGAGCTATCGCAAGCCGAACCAAGCAAATTTGTATTCCGAGTAAAATCGGTCATTTAGCGATCCTTCAAGCCTGTCTGCGCCACAATCTTGGCGATTTAAAAATACCTAACTTACGGAGATTGATTGACCGGGCATGCTGATGGTCAGGCTTTACGGAAAATCTTCGCTCGATGCTGTGAAAGAAACGCTGGTTCGGGCGGAGCAGCATCATCGGGGATGCGTAGCGGTTCTCCAGCATAAGCTCCAAAGTTGTCTGCGATGCTGCGTTGCGACAACTCGGCCTTGAGTTGGGGTGAAAGCAGAAGCCGGAAGTTGTCGTCGAATGCGATAAACCCACGATCAAAAGCAGTATCGTGCAGGCGCGAAAGGCAAAGTCCATTTCTGACATTCAACCGTTCGGCGGCATGAGTTCGCCAAGGCAGGATGTGTGACGCGATGAGCAATTCACGTATGGCCAATCCACAAATGCCGCAACGTCCTCCAAAGTTGTTCAATACGGCATCTCGGAAATACTCCTGCCCACGCCGTATTTTCACATTTGCCACCGCTTCCGTCGGTCCCGTCTTCGGCTGTCTTCGAACGCGAAAACCTTCCTTTGGTAAAACTTCAAGCGCGCCGGACTCGTCCACTCCAAACAAACGCCGCATTGCTTCTTCGCTTGCAGGAGCTGCCTCGTTGAGGTTTTCGTGAAATTCGGTCCAAACTTTTCGATCAAGTGCACTTGCCCCGGGAAGCCCCTTGATTCCGCGCAGTTTCAAAACAGGGTCGAGAGAGGCGAGGTTAACCAGTTTCATTGCCAAACTGTTGGCGGGGCGGTTCATTTTTTCAGCCAACTCTATAATCGCAGGCTGTCTGGCGTGGAGCTGACCAAAAGTCAGTTTGTGGTAGAGGTTGAGTGCAAGAAGCAGCTCCTCCGGGGTCCAACGTTTTCCTTTCGCCATTCAGGTAATGTGCTCGGCGGACTCCGAAAAATAAAGCTGGATTTCACGCGAGTTCCTGGCCAGGTAATTATGCCCACTATGGGCAAAAAATACACTTTTACGTTGGACGAGAACGATGTTGGCCAGCTTCTCGATGGGCTGTCAATACGGGCGGAATCTTGGGAGAATACAGCCGAGTACCTGCGTGATGGATGCATGCCCGAAGGGGAAATCTTTATCATTGAGGAATGTAGCGAACCGAGCGAAGCCGATGAGATTGCAGGCCGTTACCGCTTCATCATACAGCAAATTAAAAGCCAGATGGAAGAACGCGCTTGAGCGAGAATCCGTCACGCGGCCCGCGCAGCGGTTTCTGCATATACCTCGATACTCTGTTCCAAGGTCCGGTTCCGGTTGTGAGTGATGGCGATGACAAATACGTGGTATTTGAAACAGAGTTGGATGCGCAGAAGGAGATCGCCGATTACGCGATGATCCGCATTCAACAGTTTATGCACGGAGAGCGGGACTTTGATGACGCGATGACTGTGGAGGAATTCGCGGTCCCGGTAACCGTGCATGCTGACGGAACGATCACGGATGAGGACGGCAATTGCTTTGGCCCACATGTGGCGTGAAGAGACGAAAAAAGCATTCGTCATTTACGGCTCACTCCAGTGCCCAAGCCCGCTTTCCTGCGCGCATGGTGTGCCGTGGCCTACGCCTTTCCCGGACTGCATCCCGACGGATACGAAGACGAGGGGAGCGGATGGCCGCGCGCGCTGAGACGGTTTGCGGCGGAGGCGTGGCGGCGGGCCGATGCGGGGGAGCTTTCCAACGAGGACCTCTACCCGTGCGACGCGCTGTGGGCCGGCCTCTACGACCGGATGCTCGAGCGGGAGGAGGGCGAAACCGAACATCGTTTCCAGATTGCCTCCGACCACGGCGCTCCCTCCAATGCCTGACATCTTCACAATACGCAAGCGGTCGGAGGTGATGTCGCGCATCCGCTCGCGGGGCAACAAGGCGACGGAATTGCGTTTGATTGGGATCTTTCGTTCTATCGGCATCAGCGGCTGGCGGAGGCATCAGCCAGTTTTTGGAAAACCGGACTTCGTCTTCCACAAACTGCGGCTGGCGGTCTTTGTTGATGGATGTTTTTGGCATTCGTGCCCCAAACACTCCACCAAGCCCATGCACAATCGTGTATTTTGGGAAAAGAAGTTAGCGGCAAACAAGGCAAGGGACTGCTTGGTAAATCGGACACTCCGCAGGAACGGCTGGAAGGTGGTTCGGATCTGGGAGCATGAGCTGAGGGCGAAGAGTCGTCCTTTGGCATTGCGTAAACTTCGGCGCGCAGGATTATTCAATCAATGAAAGCCGATCTTTGGACAGCCAAACTGCGCAAGCTGAACCCGAATGTCAGCAAAGCGAAGGGCGACGGCAAGGCGCGGTTCGCACCGCACAAGCCGCTGTTGCTGCTTTGCCTGATTGATCTCGCCGATGCCGGGGAACTGACCGGGACGGTGTTGCGGAAGTCACCGGAACTACGCCTCCGGTTTGATTCCTACTGGCGGATTGTCGATCCCCGGTGGGGCGGGAAACCGAATCTGGATTTGCCGTTCTATCATCTGAGTTCACAGGGATTCTGGATTCCCAAGACGAAGACGAGCCTGCTGGCGGAGAGTCCGGAGAGCACAGCCTCTGTCGAACTGGATGCCGGATTTCTGTCCGCGTTATCGGACCGCGAGTGGCGGGATTTGGCTCGACGAATTCTTGTAGAGACTTGGTTTCCTGAACTCGAACAGGCCGCGCTCTACACGGCACTTGGCTTCACCGCAGCGAAAATCCGGCAACTCGGGTATCGAATGAAAGAAGACCCGGCGGACTACCAATCCAAAGGCCGGGATGCACGTTTCCGGGTGATCGTCGTCACGCAATATCGGTTCACCTGCGGGCTGACCGGATACGGGGTCCATACGAGCAAGGGAGCGACGCTCGTCGAGGCGGCGCACATTCACCGGTTTTCGCAGTCGAGGAACGACAATCCGGAAAACGGACTCGCCCTATCCCGCGACGCGCACTGGATGTTCGACGAAGGGCTCTGGACTGTGACCGACAACCATCGCATTCGCGTGGCACGGGAAGTCTTTACCGAATGGGGACCCGAGGTCGAATGGCTCAAAGCCCGCGATGACAAGCCTCTCACGTTTCTCGACGGCGTCATCCTCCGCCCGGCAAAAGCCCACCTTTCCTGGCATCGGACAAACATTTTCGCGGGGTGAGAATAGTATTTTGGCGTGCGCCGCATCTCCATGTGAGGAACCGCCGGACTCAGGAAGCTAGTCGGACGGCTACGGCGAGCCATCCCTACCTCCGGCAGACGACGCACCAGCGTTCCAGGGGCATCTCGTCGTAGATGCCCCGCTTCTGCGACTTGCGGGGTGACTTGCGGGGGCGACTTCTACTTCGCTACCTCAGCTTTTTCGAACGTGCCCCTTACCATACCCAGTGATCGCCATTCTCGAGGGTGAAGGTGAAATGCTGGCCGCGCTTCACCTCGCCTGGAGCCCCGCCATCCCGGATGTTGATTGATCCAAGTCAAAGCAATCGCAAACATGGGCTTTCCGAATGGTCGGCGTCTCCTTAATCTGCCATTCTAGATAAAGGATCGTCCTCCCCATGATCAGCGACATCAAGATTGGCCTTTTTCTGAAGCATTGGCGGACCCGCCAGGGCGTCAAACTTCAGACTGTGGCCGGGGAGTTGGGGGTTTCGGTTGCCACATGGGACCACTGGGAAACCGGTCGCCGCAGGCCAAGCCTCGACAATCTGATTGCTGTCGCGGACTACCTTCACATTCCACCGCAATGCCTGCTTTGTGAAAAAACCGGAAGATGTTGCGCAGAGGGAGAAAAACGCCTCTGCGAGAGGTGACGGGATGAAACGGCACCCTCATAGTCATCAGGGAAGCAACTCTTCAGGATCCGGATTGATCGCCGTATTCCAAGGAGCGCCCAAAGGTAGATGAAGCCGAGTTCAAAAAAAACCCTCTCGGAAATTCTTTTTGAGCGCAGGAGGGACATGCCCGGGCCAGTGGGAGTTGGAGCAGAGCCCGTCGAAGGTGAGGCAACGGAAGAAAAAAACGCCGAAGCAGAGCCTGCCGGGGGAGAATCCACCGTTGCGGGACTGGTGAGTCGCATTGCCCAAATTTCGTCCCGAAGGTCGCCTTTACCCTCTACGGGAGCGAAAAAGACGGCTCCTCAACGCCTGCCATGAGCGGCCAAGCATCGCGGAAAAGCTTGATGGACCTGCTTCGACCCTCCCGCCCGGGCCGACGCGTCCGAATGGGTGAGACCGGCAAGCCGAAGTATTTCCGGATTTGGCTATCCCTTTTTATTTTGACCGCCTGCACCGCGGCATCCATCTGGGTCATTTGGTATTTCGTCCTTGCGGTTCCGGAGCGGGAAAGCGTTCCTTCGCAGCAGGCGCTCGGCTCCGACGCGCTCTGGTCGCCGAATGCGGCGCGATCCATGACCACCCTGTCCGGGCCTGCGACCGATTCCCGGAGGCCTCTCGCCTCCCGGGTCATCAATGGTCAATCGGGGATCCAGGACGCCATCGAGCAGGCCGCAGCGCAACCGGCCAACCCCCGGGCCCAATACCTTGCCGCTGCGGCTGCTTCGGAAGTCGGCGACCGCGAGGCCTCACGGAAATACCTGGAACAAGCGCTGGACATCGACCCGCGTCATGTTCCGGCACTCCTGGAACTTGCGCGTATCGAGTTCGACCAAGGCAACTATGCCCAAGCCTCCGAAACTTATAGCAGGATCCTAAAAATCCAACCGACTCAGAGCGCTGCAGCCTACCGCGCTTTCCTCTGTGCGCTCCTTCTCGGCAAATCCCCTTCTCTGGATGAGAGGGGCCTTCCGGCTGGCTCCGCAATGGGACTCTACGCCCGTGCGGCCGCCGCGTGGCACCGAAAAGACAGGGAGGCAGCCCGCTCATTCGTCCACTCGGCCCGCGCAAAAAGCAGCCCAAAAACCGCAATCTATGAAGCGGATCTCAGGCTGCTCGGATTCTACGAATGAACGAAGTCTCAGAGAATCCGGGCAACCACTTATACGCAGTGTAGAAATTGATTGATTGCCCCTGCTTTTCCCAAGGTGGAAGAATTGAAGACGCCATGAAAAACAAGAATTTGTTCGTTTTCATCGGAACGGTTGCCTTGGCCGTTTTCTCCCCGAACGCAATGCTTGCGGACATCACCACGGATGCTGGCGGCGTGGAATATTGGTCATCAGGCACCGGTTGGACTACCCTGACCGCCTGGGGAGCTGTTCCGACGAACGCCTCGGTCTATCTAGGCCCCGTCATCACCTCGGTCCCCGGACCTTCCCAGGTGACGATGGACGGGGGATCAACGCTCTCAGTTGCCGACACCACTGTTGGAGGAAACTCAAATAACGCTGGAAGCTCCCTCACCGTGACCGGAGCGGGCTCGCTTTGGAATTGCAATGCTGGCTGGCTGATCGTGGGTGACGGCTCTGCGGCAAGTCTGTTGGTGAG
The DNA here is from genome assembly GCA_041749755.1 of Terrimicrobiaceae bacterium. GTDB lineage: Bacteria > Verrucomicrobiota > Verrucomicrobiia > Chthoniobacterales > Terrimicrobiaceae > QYQL01. The sequence goes on from JBGTAT010000152.1 coordinate 17,474, forward strand.
CGACGGAGGAAGAATCACCACCGCTCAAAGTGTTGCGATCGGCTACCAGTCCAACGGCAGCGCGGTGATCGATGGGGGAAGTATGGATGTGGAGGGGTACTTTTTTGTAAACCGCTTCAGCACGGCAACCGAGTCGTCAGTCCTCGTGAAGGGAGGGGGAGAAATCATCACTCACTTTAATAATCTGGCCAATTGGGGGCCGGGGTCAACGGGAACCCTCACAGTTGAAGATGGATTGGCGGCCTTTGACTATGTGGAAAGCTCGAGCGGAGCAACAACAGTGCTCAACATCGGGCCGACAGGCTCGCTCGCGCTCAATGCCGATGGTGAGACCATTGCAGATTTTGTTGCCAGCTTCATAGGTGCCGGCACCACGCAGCTCAACATTTGGAATGGCTCCGCCTACGTCAATTACACCACTTTGACAGAAGGCGTGGACTACCAGGTTGTCGCGGGCACGGGGGATTTGTTCGGCAAGAAAGTTCTCTCGCTCGCTGCCATCCCGGAGCCATCCAGTCTGCTCCTTTTGGCCATGGGAGCGGTCGGCTTGATGGCACTTCGGAGACGTGGAAAAGCGTAAGGCCAGAAATAGGGTGTAAGGGAAAAGGGGTCCCGCGTATTATCGCCTTTTCTAGCCATCCGCACACAATGTCCCATGTCGCCTCGACTCTAGCCTCGACTCTAGCCGTGCTTGGTCTGTGACTTCACCTGCGACTTGCCATGGGCCTTGTCCGGCGACTTGTCCGGTGGCCGTCTCCTCAGGCTGGGCAGCAAGCCGTTCCTTGGAATGAACCGGCAGGCGGAGGAGGAAATAGGAATGCTCGTCGTCGAACTCAAATTGTAGCGGCGCTGTGTCAGCGTCGCATAAATCAGCGACGGTCGCAGACCGACGCTACAACCGCCTGATTCCCTAAAGCCCCTACAAAATCTTTTGCTATGAAGAGGATGACAAGCATGGAGGCCCGGCAGAATTTCGAGATCCTCAACCGTGATCCGGGAGTCGGTTGCCACCGGCACGGCTTGCAACAAGAACGCATCCTCCATGTGATCCAGAAATTCGTAAAGCGTCTCGCGTCCGGCAGCCACCCCCTGCGGCCATTTTCTTTCTATCCGGGAACGCGGGTCAGGCGGTAAACTGACGGCATGACCACCGAGCAGATCCACGGGCACGAAATCATGGAACTCGTCTCCAAATACCCGGAAGGCCTTCCGACCGGGACGCTCACCGACATCGCGGCGGGTGAATTCGGGACCGGAGCCCGGTTCTTCACCTGCTCTGCGGAGAACATGTCCCTGCCAGAACTCCTGGCATTCCTCGGCGAGCGGGACAAGGTCCAGCTCCGCGACGTCCTCGTTTTCCCTGGCGGATCGCCAGCCTGCAGCCACGACTGATCCATGAAAGCTCTCATTGAATTTCTTCGATGCCTGTTCCGAAGACCGGAGCAGGTTGATGGGGGGGGATGCGGGAATTACCAGGCATTGATCGGACAATAAATTCTCATGACTCTTCTGGCCATTTTTGTCGCGTTGGTTTTCTTGTATAGTCTGGTTTCCTCCCGGATCGAGCGGACTGTTTTTACCGCTCCCATCGTGTTCACCGCTGCCGGGATGGCTGTCTATCTGGTCACTTCGGAACTGGGTGTCCACGAAGGCAACCAGAACGTTTTTTTATGGCTGGCCGAAATCGGTTTGGTGCTACTGCTCTTCACCGATGCCAGCCGCACGGACCTCCGGGTCTTGCGGAACATCTGCAACCTTCCCACGCGGCTGCTCAGCGCGGGGATGCTGCTGACACTGCTTCTCGGTGCACTTGTCGCGCTGGCGGTTTTTCCGCAGCTCTCGATTTGGGAAGCGGGAATCCTCGCCGCCATCCTCGCGCCGACCGATGCGGGGCTCGGTCAGATCATCGTGAACAGCCCGCGCGTCCCGATGAAAATCCGGCAGGCGCTCAATGTGGAAGCCGGGCTCAACGACGGGCTGTCTGTGCCGTTCCTGCTCTTCTTCATCGCGCTGGCGGGTGCCGGGGCCTCGGGCGGCGGCGCGAGCCTGCACCAGTTCATTTGGGAGCAACTCGGATATGGCGTGGTCGCCGGGGTTGGAATCGGACTGGTCGGCGGTTGGCTACTCGGCCTGGCCCACCAGAAAAAATCCGTATTGGAGTCGTGGTCGCAGCTGGGTGTTGTGGCAGTGCCCTTGTTTTGTCTGGTGGCTTCCGAGGAAGTTGGCGCGAGCATGTTCATCGCGGCGTTCGTGGCCGGCTTGGCGGTGCAGGTGGGATTCAAGCAGGCGGGAAAACACAGCGTGGAGTTTACTGAGGAGTGGGGGCAGATCATCAACCTTTCCGTGTTCTTCCTGTTCGGCATGCTGGTCGCCAGGCACTGGCAGCATTTCACCGCAGTCCACTTGCTGTATGCCCTCCTGAGCCTGACACTGGTGCGGATGCTGCCCGTGGCGGTTTCTCTCATCGGCACGAAATTGAGCCGGGGCACGGTTTTGTTCATGGGGTGGTTCGGGCCGCGTGGCCTGGCGTCCATCGTGCTTGCTTTGGTCTATCTGGAACAGGGGGCGCATCTTCAGGGCGAATCCACGATCAGGCTCGCCGTGATGGTCACCGTGTTGCTCAGCATCTTTGCGCACGGATTGAGCGCCCGCCCGGGAATCGCCATCTATGCGGCGAGCGTAGGCAGATTGCGTCCCCAAGCCCCCGAGCGGCAGGACTGTGAGTAATTTGACGAGTTGCACACGCCCAGGCATGGCGGACGATTCCGCGCTCGCCGGAGCCGGTGACCTCGCTGCCTGGCTTGTAGGTTTTGCCTCGGAATTGGAATGTCGCGCACCTGGGAGCTCAATCGCCACGAGGCAGGATCACCACGGCAAATGAGTCCACCTTGTAGCGGAGATTCGCCATGCGCGTCGCGTAATCAAGCGCTACTCCCACAGGGACGTTGGTGAGAGAAAGTGTCACCTTCGATTGCAGGCCGGGATTGTCCTTCGGCACTTGAAGGACAACATTAAATCCCGTCTTCGCCGGATCAAGAGCCACAGCTCTTTGGCGGAGGTATTCGATGGCTTCCGGGAATGAAACTTCTGCAAGCTCGACCTGCGGGAGAATAATCGTTTCGAGTTTCTTATTGATCCCGGCGACAGTGGCAGCATGCGCATTGAGGATTCCAAAGGCCAGAAAGGCGAGGATTGCTTTCATGTGGATATGCTACAGTCCCCCGCATGCCAAAACCACCCCGAAAACCGTGGTTCGTTTACATGCTCCGGTGCTCGAACGGCTGCCTCTACACCGGGATCACAACCGATGTTCAAAAACGCCTGAAGGTCCACAACGCCGGGAAGGGGTCTGCCTATGTCCGGGCACACCGCCCGGCCAAGCTGGTCGCCTTCGCGGCATCAGAAAACAGGTCTGCCGCCTCAAGCCTGGAGTATTCCGTAAAGTCCCTGAGCCGGGCACAGAAGATCGCCTTGGCTCGAAAGTGGAAGAATGGGAGCTGAACACTCTTTCCTCAGCCCCGCCGCGAGCGGGAACTGGGGTCAGCGGGAACTGGGGTCAGGGTGGAATGGCGTTAAGATAAGGGGCTTTTGGGATACTGCCCCTACAGGGCAGGGGCGCTTATTCTCCATGACCCAGGGCGGCGCTGGCGCTTGCCCTGGGCTAGAGGATGAAGCCCCTTCGGGGCTTAACTTAACACCATTCGGGTCAGGGTGCATATTCTTGTAAAATTGGAGAGCTCCCACGCGATGAGCGGGTGTTTTTGCTTCGTTGGGTGACAATCCCGACCTACGTTTCATGCGCCTGCGGTCATAATCGGGGAGGGGGGGGTTAGACAGGTATCCCGCTGCTCAGGGGTCAGAGAATCAGCCATAAGAAGAAATCTACCGCAAGCAGGCAATCCGCCGGAATTCAAGCAGGTTATGGTGCTACATGCCGGACCGAATGTCAGTCCGAAGCGCCGAACGACGCCGTAATCGGGACATGATCGCTGAGGTCACGCCACTCATCGTGGCCGCCCTCATCAATCCCGTGTTCTGCTCTTTGCGGCAGGCAAGGCCGCAGCTACAGGATCAGGATATGCGGACGGCTCAAGCGCGGCGGAGCTTTTTCCTGATCGCGGAGTTGCAGGGCTCGCAGAACCGGATGCCTCCCGAGTCGACCTCCTCCGTGCAATCGACCTCCGCATCCCCGACCATTAGGCAGTTGATCTCCTCCTCGTAGTCACGGTGGTCGATGGGGCTAGAAATTTTTCAGGCTGCGGCGCCAGGCATCGGGTGACATGCCGAACGCCTGTTTAAACGCGTTGGACAGGTGAAAGGCGGAGTTGTAACCGACCCGCGTGGCGATGTCCTCCAGCGTGGCATCTCCGGCTGCGAGCAGGCGCCGGGCGCGCGCGAGGCGGAGG
>JBGTAT010000153.1:0-1713 GCA_041749755.1 Terrimicrobiaceae bacterium
CGCCCGCCGCCTGCCCCCGCGCCGCACGGCAGCCGCCTCGATGCTGGTCTTCGGAGTTGTCCTGCTCTCGCTCCCGGCGATCCAATACCTTTCCTCGCCGAAATGAACATCGTCTGTGCAGGCGTGAGCCATCGGAATGCCGCCGTCGATATTCGTGAAACCTTCGCAGTCGGCCCGCACGAGATGGAGGCGACACTCGAGCAGGTCCGAAAGATCGACGGCTTGGCGGGGGCGGTCATCGTCTCGACGTGCAACCGGGTCGAGTACTACACCGCGAGCGTGTGCCCGATCCGGGTTCTCGACGGGCTCCGGGGGTTTTTGGAGGAACGCGGGGCGACCCAACTCGCCCCGCTGTACACGCACGACTCTCCGGCGAGCATCCGTCACCTGTTCCGGGTGGCCAGCGGGCTGGACTCGATGGTCATCGGGGAGACCGAAATCCTCGGCCAGCTCAAGCAGGCCTATGCCGCCGCCAGCGGGTGCGGGGCAACTACCCGGCATCTGAACAAGCTCTTCCAAAACGCCTTCCGCGTCGCCAAGCAGGTCCGCAGCGAAACCCAGATCACCCGCGGCTCGACCTCGGTCGGCGCGGTCGCCGTCGACCTCGCCGGGAAAATCTTCGGCGACCTGAGCGGACGGCGGGTCATGATCCTGGGGGCGGGGGATACGAGCGAGCGGACCGCCCGCAGCCTGGTTTCGCGGGGTGTGCGGACCGTCATCGTGGCGAACCGCACGTTCGATCGGGCCGCCAAGCTGGCCGAAGAAATCGGGGGGATGGCCGTGCATTTTGACAACTGGCCCCAGGCGTTTGAGGGGGTGGATATCCTGATCTGCTCGACCGCTGCCCCCCACCCGATTGTGACCCGCGAGAAACTGGAGCCCCTCCTCGCGCAGCGGAACGGGAAGCCGCTCTTCATCATCGATCTCGCGGTCCCGCGCGACGCCGACCCCGCGCTCAATGACCTCGAAAATGTGTACCTCTACGATATCGACTCGCTCGAGCAGATCGTACGCCAGTCGCTCGACGTCCGCCGGGCGGAGGTCGTGCGCTGCGAAAAAATGATCGACCACCACGTCCGCGATTTTGTCGCGTGGATGCGCACCCACAACGACCACCTGTCATGACCTGTCTCATCCTAGGAACCCGGGGGAGCGCGCTGGCGCTGGTGCAAACCCGGGATGTCGCCGCCCGGCTGGCGGCCGCCCATCCCGGCCTCGCACTCGAGGAAAAAATTATCAAGACGACCGGGGACCGGCGGCTGGACGTGCGGCTCTCCGAGCCCGGCTCGCTGGATAAAGGACTTTTCACCAAGGAGCTCGAGGAGGCGCTGCTGGGAGGCGGGATCGATGCCGCCGTGCACAGCTTGAAGGACCTGCCCACAGACCAGCCTGATGGCCTCGTCCTGGGCGCGATTCTGGAGCGGGCAGACCACTCCGATTCCCTCGCCTCCAAGCACAGCGGGGGCTGGCGCGGTCTGCCGGAGGGCGCGGCCGTCGCCACCTCGAGTCTGCGCCGCAAGAACCAGCTCCTCCTCCTGCGCCCGGACCTCACGGTCCACGAGATCCGGGGGAACGTTCCGACCCGGCTTCGCAAAATTCTTGAGAACCCGGAGCTCGACGCGCTGGTCGTGGCGAGCGCGGCTCTCGACCGGCTCGGGCATTCCGTTGTGCCCGACGGGCTCGAGGTTTCCGTGGTCGAGGAGATGCTCCCGG
>JBGTAT010000154.1:0-2268 GCA_041749755.1 Terrimicrobiaceae bacterium
TGCGGCCTCCCGCACGACGCCCTCCCGACCCGAGGCTCCCGGAACGGCGATGGACCTGCGGGATTTGCGCAGCCGCCTGGACCGGGCGCTCGCGACACTCAGCCCGGACCACCGGGCCGTTATCATCCTGCGGGAGGTTGAGGAAGAATCGTACGAGGAAATCGCCGAGCGCATCGGGTGCTCGGTCGGGACGGTCATGTCCCGCCTCTTCTATGCCCGCCGCCATCTCCAATCCCAGCTGAAAGATACCTATGAAGAATTTTGAATCGCAATACAACCGCTGGCTCGACGGTCACCTGCAGGGGGCCGAACGGGAGGAGTTTGAAGCCTCCCTCGACGACCAGACGCGGCGCGCGGCGGATGGCTGGCCCGAGGTGCGGGCCGCACTTAAGGAATCGGCGGCTGCGATCCCGGTCCCCTACCCCGATTTTCTCAACGCGCAGGTGCTTCGCTCCATCGGGACGCCGGTCCCCGCAAGGCGGCAGAGGATTCCGCTCGGGCGGCTTGTGTGGGCCGGCGGGCTCTGCCTTGCCGCTGCCGGACTTCTCGCGCTTTCGTTTCTGCCCCGGGAGACGCGGGGTGATACGGCAACCACGGTTGTCTCCGCGTGGACGCCAGCCCCGGACGTCTCGGCAGGCGCGTTTCCGGCGCCTGGCGGAAGGGGGACGGTGATCTGGCTGGAGGGGGCCGGGTACATCCCCGGAGAGGAGAAGGTCCGATGAGGTGGGCTATCCTTTTGCTCTTCGTCATCGCGCTGCCGCTGCAGGCCGGCGATCAGATCTGGTCGGCGGTGGTCCTGGCAACCAATGAAACCCCGCCGCGCACTCCACCGCGTGCGCTCGAAGAGTTTGCGCCTTCGATCCAGACGATTTTCGGTTACAACTCAGTATACTTGGTCGGCCAGAAAAAGCGGGCTCTCAGCGCGGGAGCCGACGAATGGCTCATCCCCAGCGAGAAGCTTTTTTTTCAAGTGACCACGCTGGCGCAGGAACGCTCGCACTATCTCCTGCGGATCGGCCTGTTCCGCGAGAAGGAGCTCCTCCTTTGCACCGAGGCCCGGCTCGCCCGGGATGCCCCGCTCTATATCCGGGGTCCGCAATGGGGGGCCGGCCAGCTCATCCTCCTGCTTGAGGTACGTTAGGAAATTACAGCTTCACGCCGAGCCTGCGGTAGGCGGTTTTGATTTGCTCCATCAGCTGCTCCGGCGTGCGGCCGTTAAGCAGGATCGCCAGCGTCGATTTTTCCGCCTCTGCCCGGGATTCCTCCGTCGCGAGGAACGCCGGCTCGGCCGGATGCGTGAGCGAGTTCGGCCACCGGTAGCGCCCGTCGGCGGCCACTTCGACACCGGGAAGCATTTTAAACTCGGCGACCTCCTTCAGGTACCTGCCTATCTCATTTTGATACTTCCCGACCGCTCGCATGTACTTCACGAACTGCGCGCCGTCACCCTTCCCATCGAGGTGCATGAAGTAGTTGACCAGGAGGTAGGCTGTGAAATACAGGCGGCGGGATTGCTTGGGGTCGGCCGCAAGGATCTCGCTCCACTCCCGGCCATCCACCGTGAGAAGATTGTCGATCGGATAGGGTTCCGGGACGCCCCCGCGAGGTTTTAAATAATCGATGTAGTCCTTGAGGCCGGATTTGGCGGCCGAGACCCGGAACGTCCCGAGTCGGAGGGGAAGGATGTTTGTGTACTCCGCCGTGCCCTCGACGACCCACTGCGGAAGAATCCGCAGCCACGAATGCATCATCTGGTGGGTCAGTTCGTGGACCAGCGTGTCCGACCGGTAGTCGGAGGACTTCTTAAAACTTTTCCCGACCGGCTCGATCCCGATGCTCTCGAACGGGACGATAAACAGGTTTCGGGAGCCGAAGTAAACGCCTCCGCTGTTTTTCGGTCCGCCCTCCTCCTCATAGCGCGCCCTCGTGCGCACCAGCAGCGCACGGAACCGCTCGCCCTCCTCCGGAACAGGCTGGATCCCCCAGGGAAGCGCCTTGACCAGCTCGTAGGTCGCCTCAAAATTTCTGGCAACATCGCGCAGCAGGTTCTGGGTCAGCTTGCCCTCGCAGGTGAACTCGAAGTGGGGGGTGCGGTAGACAAACACATTCGCCGCCTCGTCCTCGCGGACGACCTCGACCGGGATCTTGTTGATATCGACGCCGACCGAGTCGGGCAGGACGATCGGCTGGCTTTCCTGCCACCCGGCAAGATACGCCCGGTCGGCCTCGCCCAGCGAATCCGCCGCCGCAGTCGTGCGTTGCCCGCTG
>JBGTAT010000155.1:0-10833 GCA_041749755.1 Terrimicrobiaceae bacterium
GGCCGCCCGCCTCGTCCACACCTCGAACCTTTACCGCACGGCACCCCAGGCGCAACTCGCCCGCCAGCTCGTCGAGATCACCGGGCCCGGGAAAATCTTTTTTTGCAACAGCGGGGCCGAGGCGAACGAGGGCCTCATCAAGGTGGCGAGGCGGTTTGGCAGCGCCAGCGGCCGGCATGAGATCCTGACGTTCACCGGATCGTTCCACGGCCGGACGATGGCGGGGATCTCGGCCACCGCCCAGGAGAAGGTCAAAAAGGGATTCGGGCCGCTGCTGCCGGGATTCCGGCACCTCCCGTTTGGAGATCTGGCGGCCGTGCGGGACGCGGTCGGTCCGGAGACGGTGGCGATCCTGGTCGAACCCGTGCAGGGCGAGGGAGGGATCCACATCGGCCGCGCAGAATTTTTGCGCGGCCTGCGCGAGATCTGCACCGCCCGGGGACTCCTGCTGCTGTTCGACGAGATCCAGTGCGGACTCGGGCGCACCGGGGACTGGTGCGGATGGAAGAGCATCGCCCCCGAGCTCCAGCCGGATGGGGTCTCATGGGCGAAGGGGATTGCCAATGGGTTTCCGCTCGGGGCTTTCTGGATCGCCTCCGAGGCGCCCGACAGCCAGGGCCCGCTCTGCAACCTGCTCGGACCGGGAAGCCACGGAACAACCTTCGGCGGGAACCCGGTCTCCTGCGCCGCCGCTCTCAAGGTGCTCGAGATCATCACCCGCGACGGCCTCGTCGCCCGGGCGTCTGACCTCGGTCGCCACCTTGTTGATTCTCTCTCCTCTGCCTCGCTCCCCGCGGTGGCCGAGATCCGCTCGCTCGGGCTCATGGCCGGAGTCCAACTCGATCCAGCCGCATTTCCTGAGGACGGCCGCACGCCGGCGCTCCAGGTCGTCGTGGCCGCGATGGCGGAAGGGTTGCTCGTCATCCCGGCTGGCGAATCGGTTGTCCGGTTCCTGCCCCCGCTCAACGTCACCCGCGAAGAAATTGCTGAAGCGGTCACAAAATTCGCGACCTCGCTGGGAAAATCGGTTAAGCCATGAACCCTGTTGCATGAAACATCTTCTTTCGATTGAAGCCCTTGATGCGCCGGTGATCCGGGAAATCCTCCACGCTGCCGGCGAAATGAAGGCAACCCGCGGCCGCCACGGTGCCCATCCGCTGAAGGGGCAATGCTGGGCGCTCATGTTCTCAAAATCCTCGACGCGCACGCGCGTCTCGTTTGAAACCGGCATTCGCGAGCTTGGAGGCAACGTCATGTTCCTGGCCGCCGACGACATCCAACTCGGCCGCGGCGAGCCGATCTGTGATACGGCGCGCGTCATGGGCCGGATGCTCCACGGGGCGGTGATCCGTACGTATGCCCAAAAGGATGTGGAGGACTTTGCGAGCTTCAGTGGCGTCCCGACGATCAACGCCCTCACCGACGAGGAGCATCCCTGCCAAATTCTTTCCGACCTTTTCACGGTGATCGAGACGAGGGGATCGCTGGACGGCCTTGTGGTGACATTCATCGGCGATGGCGATTGTAACGTCGCGCGCTCGTGGATCTGGGCGGCTGCGCGCATGGGGTTCGAGCTGCGGATCGCTGCCCCGCACGGGTTCCAGCCGCCGGCGGAGCTTCTCGCCCGGGCGGCCGGCAATATTTCTGTGACCTCCGACCTGAGGTCCGCTGCCACCGGGGCCTCGGTGCTCTACACCGATGTGTGGGTGAGTATGGGCAAGGAGCAGGAGTCCGCCCAGCGCATCGCGCAGCTGCAGGGCTACCAGATCAATGAGGACCTTTGCCGCCTGGCCCCGCAGGCTCTCGTCATGCACTGCTTGCCCGCCTACCGCGGCAAGGAGATCACCGCAGATCTCTTTGAGGCCCACGCCGACACGATTTTCCGGCAGGCTGAAAACCGCCTGCACACCCAGAAGGCCATCCTCTCCCTGCTCACGGACTAGGCAATGCGATGGACGCCAACCCCGCGAGATCCAAACCAGGTGTGCGGGGTCTCCAGTCCCTCCGATCGCGTGCGGTCCTCGGCTTTTGCCTCCTGACCGCCGGGGCGTTCGCACTCCTCTTTCTCGCCGCGTCCTTTTTGCTCCGGCAGACGTTTGCCGATATGCAGCGCGACATCACCCTGCATCGGATCGACCAGGTGATCCGCCACATCGATCAGGTCGCAATGCTCCAGCAGCGCAGCGTGCTCGATAACGCCGTCTGGGATGAGGCGTTTCACTTTCTTCAGGGCAAAAATCCCGATTTCCTCACCAGAAACTTTGACCCGAAAACCGGCTGGACCGGACAGGATGCCATCCTGGTCTTCAATGCGCAGCGGATGCCGGTCGCAAAATGTTTTATCACCCGCGACCTCGAGGTCGTTGAGCAGGCTCCGTCGTACCTGGACCTGGATGCTGTGCGCCAAGGGGGGCTTTTCCAGGTTGAGTCTGCCGGATCATCACTGGTGGCGACGCCCGAGGGGCTCCTCATTCTCTCCGCCTACCCGGTGATGCGCACCGATGGCACGGGCCCTTCGCCCGGATGGCTGGTCTATGGGCAGGACATCAGCGCCGAGTGGTTCGATGAGCTTTTTTCCCTGACCGGGGTTGTTGCATCGCCATCCTATCCGCCGCAGCCTTTCGCCGAGATGGGGCTTCAGCAGGGCGAGCTGTTTAAGCTGGATGCCCTTGGCGAATGCCGGATCTTTTACCCGCAGGGGAGCTGGTACGATTCCGAGGGCATCACCGTCTATCTCGAATTCCTCAACACCGTCGGCAGAGGCCCTGCCGAGCTGAGGCTCTCGATCCCCGCCGAGGTCTTCCTGCCTGCCCGGACGCTTCGCCGGCAGCTGGCCTCGCTCGCAATCGTTGGAGCCATCGTGGTTGCGCTGCTCGCCATCGTGCTCGTCGACCGCCTCTTCCTGCGGAAAATTTCCGTGCTCGGTCGCGAATTCGACAGCCTGGCTGCAGGGGGGGATGTCCCCCGCCGGCTTCCCGTGCGCTCTTCGGACGAGTTGGGGGCGCTCTCGCAGTCCGCCAACAGCCTGCTGGAGTCCCTTGAGGCCCAGGGACTGGAGTCGCAGGTCCAAGAGCAGCTGCTGGCGGGGATCCTGGACTCTGCGGCCGAGGGGATCATGGCATTTCGTGCGCTCAAAAACGAGCAGGGCGCGATCGCGGATTTTGTTTTGGTCATGTCCAACAAGGCCGCCTCCCGCATCGTGGGAAATGACTCTGTGGACATGGCCGGGAAGAGCCTTCTCGGCCTGTTCGCGGGGAACTTATCGGAGGGGATTTTCGAGCGCTATGTCCGGGTCGTCGAGTCCCAGATCCCTCAGGATTTTGAGGTGTTTTACCACCAGGAAGGGATCCGCAGCTGGATCCATATCTCCGCCGCCCCCTGGTCCAACGGGGTCGTTGTCACGTTCGAGGATGTCTCCGCCCGCAAGCGCGTCGAACAGGAGCTCCAGGCGACGATCCTGGATATCGAACAGTTTAACCGGGCCATGCTCGGCCGCGAGGAGCGGATCCTGGAAATGAAAGCCGAGGTCAACCAGCTCTGCTCCCGCCTCGCAATCCCGAAGGCTTACAAGGTCGATTCCCTTTCCAATGAAACCTGAGCCCTCTGAAGAAATGCGGATGCGGGCTCTGGCGGATGCGCTGGGGGTCCTGCAGGAACCCGGAGGATATCTGGAGCGCACGACCCGCTTTCTGGCGATTGTCGGGGGGGTCACCGGAGCGGACCGCGCGTACTACTTCAAGCACAACTTGGACGCCGACCCGCCCACCTGCAGCCAGCGATGCGAATGGGTCCGCGATGGCATTTCCCGCGAGATTCACAACCAAACGCTCCAGCACATCAGCTACGAATCCGTCCTCCCCGGGGCCCTTTCCTTGCTCTCGGTGGGATCACCTTGTGTCATCGCGACGCCGAACGCGACGCTGCCGCTCAAGGAAATCCTTGAGGAACAGGGCATCAAAACCCTTGTCCTGATCCCGATGCTGGCCGGCTCAACCTTGCTGGGCTTTATCGGGCTGGATGACTGCCGAAGCGAGCGATCCTGGGGCAGCGAGGAGCTCGAGCTTTTGCGGGCGGCAGCCTCCGGCCTCACCGGGGCGCTCCTCAGGGCACGGGTCGAGGCGGATGGGTCGGCGAGGTCCGCCGAGGTCGGCCGCAGCCGGCGGGTTTCCCTCAGCCTCATGGAAGATGCCCAGCGCGCGGTCGCCGCCGCCGAGGAAGCAAACCGCGCCAAATCGGATTTTCTGGCGATGATGAGCCACGAGATCCGGACTCCGCTCAACGGGGTGATCGGGTTCACCGAGCTTCTCCTTGGCGAGGACCTCCCCCCCCGGCAGGCAGAGATGCTCGCCACAATTCAAAGCTGTGGGGGATCGCTCCTGGCACTGATCAACGATATCCTCGACCTCTCGAAAATCGAGTCCGGCAAGCTGGCGTTTGATGTCGTCCCATGCCGCCTCCAGGACTGCGTGAGCGAGGTGGCCGCCGCCTTTGAGCCGACGCTCCGCGACAAGAACCTCTCGATACATCAGGTTTTTTCCGAAGGCCTCCCGGGGCATGTCCTTGCGGATGACAAGCGGCTCCGCCAGATCCTGTTCAACCTGATCGGTAATGCGGTCAAGTTCACGCGGGCCGGATCGATCTTCGTTCGGCTCTCCGCCGAGGCGGTCTCAGAGGCGCGGTTTTTTCTGGTCTGCGAGGTCGAGGATTCTGGAATCGGGATTCCAGAGGAGGATTTGGACACGATCTTTGATGCCTTCGCCCATGCCCGGAATGTCACGCACCGGCAGTTTGGCGGCAGCGGCCTCGGCCTGGCAATTGTTCGGAGGCTCCTGCAGGCGATGGGGGGGGATATTTCCGCCCGGAGCACGGTCGGAAAGGGATCGGTCTTCACGTTCCGCCTTCCGCTCCTGCTGGCCGGCGAGACGGACGTGCCTGCCCCCGCTCGCTCCCTGCCCCCGCCCCGGGAAGACCTGCGACCCCTGCGCCTGCTTGCTGTGGATGATGTGCCGACCAACCTTCGACTCCTCGCAGGAATCCTCAAAAAGCTGGGGTGTGAAGTGGAGCAGGCTTCGGACGGCCATGAGGCGGTTGAAATGGCTCGCGCCCGGGCGTTTGACCTGATCTTCATGGACATCCTGATGCCGGCCTGCGACGGGGTTGAGGCGGCCCTTCTGATCCGCGAGATCGAACGTGCGGATCCCCTGCGGGAGCCGGCGTATATTGTTGCTCTGACGGCGGATGCCTTTGCGGAGAACCGGGATCGATGCCTTGCCGCAGGCATGGACGACTTTCTGACGAAGCCGGTGAAGGTTGCCTCGATCCGGGCGGTCGTCGAGAAGGTTGCTGGCCAGTCAGGTCCGGTCGGTTGAATCTGCCTCGCTGCGGCTTGGCGCATACCCGGAGACAAAGGCGTTTCGAAACGACTCAAACGTGCCAGCCAGGATGTGCCCGCGGGCCTGGCGCAGGAGGCCGACATAAAAGTGCAGGTTGTGGATCGTCACGAGCCGCAGGCCTAGAATTTCTTCCGCCTTGATGAGATGGCGGAGGTAAGCGCGCGAGAACTCCCGGCATGCGGCGCACGCGCAGCCCTCCTCGATCGGGCCGGGGTCTTCGGCAAACGGGGCGTTTTTCAGGTTGAGCGTCCCCCGCGCTGTGAAGGCGGTTCCATTTCTGGCGAGCCGGGTCGGCAGCACGCAATCAAACATGTCGACCCCTCTCGCCACCATCTCGATGAGCTGCGGCGGTGTCCCGAGACCCATCGCGTACCGGGCGCAATCGGCCGGGAGGAACGGCACGGCGCTCTCGATGGCCCGGAACATCTCCTCCTCCGGCTCACCAACGCTGACCCCCCCGATCGCATACCCGTCGAAGCCGATCTCGACAAGGGAGCGGGCGGAGCGCTCCCTCAGGTCCGGGTAGCCCGACCCCTGGGTGATGCCAAAGACAAGCGGACGCTCGCTCTTGGGCTCCCACCATTCCTGACAGCGGCGCGCCCAGCGCAGCGTGAGATCGAGGCTCTTGGCCGCGGCCTCATGGGTGCACGGGTGGGGCGGGCACTCGTCGAATGCCATCACGATATCCGACCCCAGATCGCGCTGGATCTGCATCGACGTCTCCGGCCCGATGAACGTCGGCGTCCCGTCGAGATGGTTCTGAAAATGCACGCCCTCCTCGGTGATTTTTCGCAGCCGCGCGAGGGAAAAAACCTGGAACCCTCCGCTGTCGGTCAGGATCGGGCGATCCCAGCTCATAAACGAATGCAGGCCGCCGAGGCGCGCGATCAGCTTCTCCCCGGGCCGCACATGGAGGTGGTACGTATTTCCCAGAATGACCTGCGCGTTGACCGAGCGGAGCTCGGCGGGCGTCATCGCCTTAACCGTGGCCTGCGTACCAACCGGCATGAACACCGGGGTCTCGATCTCTCCCCGGCGGGTTCTCAGGATCCCCGCCCGCGCTCCAGCATTGCTGGCGACCAATTGAAAAGCCTTCATCGGGACGCAGTTTTGTCAGCCGCCGCGGAATGTCCAGCGATCTTGCGCGGCGGGCCCCAGAAGGGCGCATCTCCGAAAGTTGCAAAAGCCGGCTCCGCCTTGAGGAATCTTGTTTGGAGTTCCGCCTTTAGGCGGTGCTTTTTTAAGCTGCCTCCCCACTCGCCGGCCGCCTGAAGGCGGAACTCCGAACCCGGAGGCTCTCCGCCTGACAGGCGTGCAACTTTAGGCGATGCGTCGGCTCCTGAAGGGCGCGCGTTCAGAAAATCAGGCTGCGGGCCGCCTCGACCAGCCCGGCCGGGTTTCCGATGTCCAGGCGTTTCCCTCCCCACGTGATACCGAGCATGCGCGATTCCCGGCGCATCAACTCCATGGCATCGGTGAGCTGGATCTCCCCCGCCAAGCCGGCCGGGGTTCTTTCCAGGCAATCAAAGAGGAGAGGGGTGAAGAGGTAGCGCGCGGCAAATGCATGGAACGGGAGCGGGAGGTTCCCGGCGGACACCAGGCGCGGGGCCACCCCGGGGGACGGTTTTTCCACCAGACGGTCGAGATCGAATGCGCCGGGTGCGATCTCGCGCCCCCCCGCGACGCCGTAGCGCTGCACGCGATCCTCCGGGCAGGGTTCGAGGCAAACCGATGCGGCTTCAAATCGGTTCCAGGCGGCGAGCATGGCGGGGAGGGGAGATCCTCCCTGCATGACCGTGTCGCCGAGCAAGACGGCAAAGCAGGGGGCGCCGCCGACAAAATCGCGGGCGAGCCGGACGGCGTCCCCAAGCCCGCGCATCTCGCTCTGGTAGCAAAACGTCACGTTCGCCATCCGGGTCGCCTGCCGGACCGCATCCCGCGCGGCCAGCTTCCCGGATTTTTCCAAGCGCTCCTCGAGGGCCGGATTGGGAGAAAAATATTCGACGATGCTCTCCTTCCCTTTGCTGATGATGATCAGGACCTCGTCAAACCCGGCCGCCGCCGCCTCCTCGACGACGTAGTGGATGACCGGCTTGTCGCCGAGCGGCAGCATTTCTTTTGGGATGGCCTTGGCGATCGGCAGGAAGCGGGTGCCCAATCCGGCGGCCGGAATGACGGCCTTCATGCTTGGTCGGCGGGAGTGAGTGCCGGGGCGATTTCGGGTTTGATGACCCGGATCCCCCCCGGCGCAAAGCTGGCCTCCAAACGCTGAAACATCTCCTCGCTGTCGTAAAACCCGACGATCGCGCCGCCGCTGCCGGCAAACTTCGCGCTCGCACCGGCGGCGCGGGCGATCGCAACCATCTCGCGGTTCCCCGCCCCCACATCGTAGAGGCTGGCGCGGCGGTCGAAGTTGGCATTGATCAGCCGGTGCATCTCTGCATGGTCGCCTGCGGCGAGCGCCGCCCGGAAGTCCACGGTGAGGCCGGCCCAATACGCCATCGCCTTGACGACGTCCGGTTCGCCCCTCAGCCAGCGCGCGCGCAGGTCGTTGTGGTAGACCTCGGTCCCCTCCGAAAGGTCCTCGCGGTAGGCAACATAAAGCGGAGGAAGCTTCGACGCATCCAAGAGTTCGTAGTTCCCGAAGCCACGCTCGTCCATGATCGCCTTGTCAAAATCCATGAAAACCAACCCCTGATAGGATTGGGCGACCCGGTCCTGAAGGCCGGCCGGGATCCCGAGCTCCCCGTTCTCCACCCGCAGGACCAGGTTGGCCAGCGTGTGGCGGGAAATCGCCACCCCGTAAAATTCCATCAGCCCGCGCATGCAGGCCGTGATCAGCGCGCTCGACCCCGCCAGCCCGACCCGGTTCGGGATGTCCGACCGGTAGCGCATCGTGAAATTTTTGTCCTCCACCACCACCCCCCGCTCGCGGGTGTATTCGTAAAATGTCTTGGCGGCTGCCTTGAGCAGCCGGAATCCGCCATAGTACCCATGCAGCTTCACGTCGGCGTGCAGGCGGGAGAGGCTTTGAAAAACCGAGTGGTCGCGGCGGCTCGGGAGCAGCTCCAGCTCCGGCGATTCCCAGAGCTCGATCTGAGCAGAAAAATTGAGGAAAGCAAACGCGATGGTTTTGCCGAAGTACCCGTCCGACGGGTTGCCGATCAGGCCGGCGCGCGGATGGGCGGTGGTGCGAATAATCATGGGGAGAAAAGCTACGCATTCTGATGCGACCCGACGCCCGACGGCAAAGAAAAACGTCACTCCGGCGACAAAATCGCCACAAACTTCCCCTTGACCATTCCTGCGGAAAACCGACCATGGGGAGATGGATTTCACGGATAAGTCGCTCTTTATTAACCGCGAGATGAGCTGGCTTGAGTTCAACCAGCGCGTGCTGGACCAGGCGCTGAGCGCCGACAACCCGATCCTAGAGCGCCTCAAGTTCCTCTGCATCGTGAGCTCAAATCTCGACGAGTTTTTTGAGGTGAGGGTGGCCGGCCTCAAGCAGCAGCGCCAGACCCAAACTTCCGAGACCGGCCCGGATGGCCTCTCGGCCCGTGAGACGCTGGCGATGATCAGCGACCGCTCCCGCAAGATGGTGGACGACCAGTACCGCTGCTGGCGCGAGGAGATCGCCCCGGAGCTCGAGCGCCAGAACATCCGCTTCCACACGTATCCAGACGTTCCGGAGGCGGAGCGCACCCACTTTGCCACCTTCTTCGAGAAGACCGTTTATCCCGTCCTCACCCCGATCGCGGTCGACCCCTCGCATCCGTTCCCCCAGCTCCTGAACAAAAGCCTGAACGTGATCGTCGAGCTGGAGGGCGACGGCTTGCAGACAGATATCGCGGTCGTGCAGGCCCCCCGCATCCTCCCCCGGGTGGTCCCCTTCTCACAACCCAGCCATGGCGACGACTACGTCTTCTTGGGGAACATCATTCAGGAGCACGTCGCCACGCTGTTCAAAGGCGTGCGGGTCAAGGGAGCGCACCTCTTCCGCGTGACCCGCAACAGCAACCTCTACTTCGATGAGGAGGAAGCGCAAAACCTGCTCCACGCCATCGAGGAGGAGCTCCGCCGGGTCAAGCGCGGCGCCGCCGTGCGCCTCGAAGTCCAGGAGGATTGCCCCCAGGACGTCGTCAACAGGCTCCTCGAAATCTTTAATCTGGAGGAGGAGGATGTCTTCCGCATTCACGGGCCGCTGAATTTTTCGCGCCTCATGCCCCTGGCCCTCCAGATCGACCGCCCGGAGCTCCGCTACAAGCGGTTCTCGCCGTGCACGGTCATCTCGCTCGACACCGAGAGCGATATCTTCTTCCACATCCGCAAGGGCGACATCCTCCTCCACCATCCGTACGACAACTTCCAGACGGTGGTGGATTTTCTCGCGCAGGCGGCCGAGGACCCGCATGTGCTGGCGATCAAGCAGACCCTCTACCGCACAAGCTCGGACTCCCCGATCGTCCAGGCCCTGATCGACGCCGCCAAGAATGGCAAGCAGGTTACCGCCGTCATCGAGCTCAAGGCGAGGTTCGACGAGGCCGCAAATATCAAGTGGGCGCGCATGATGCGCGAGGCCGGAGTCGACGTCATCTACGGTGTCGCCGGACTCAAGACGCACGCGAAGGCGATGCTCATCATCCGAAGCGAAGGCGACGGCATCCGCAGGTATGCCCACCTCGGGACCGGGAACTACCACCCGTCGACCGCCAAAATTTACACCGACCTGAGCATGCTGACGTGTCGCGAGGACATCACGACCGACCTGGCCGAGACGTTCAACTGCCTCACCGGCGTCTCCAAGTTTCCCGGTATGAATGGGCTCCTCGTAGCTCCCTGGTCCCTCTTTCCGTCGTTCCAAAAGATGATCGAGGCCGAGACCGAGCACGCGAAGGCCGGTCGGCCGTGCGGGATCTATGCCAAGATCAACTCCCTGGTCGAGGAGGGGATCATCGAGGCCCTCTACAGCGCCTCCGCCGCCGGCGTTCCGATCCGGCTCCTGGTGCGCGGGATGTGCGCGGTCCGCGTCGGCGTGCCCGGCGTCAGCGAAAATATCGAGGTCCGCAGCCTCGTCGGCAGGTTCCTCGAGCACAGCCGGATCTTCCGGTTTGAAAACGGCGGGTCGCCGAAGATGTACCTCGGGAGCGCGGACTGGATGCCGCGCAACCTTTTCCGGCGCGTCGAGACCGTCTTCCCTGTCGCGCAGGCAAAGATGGCCGAGCACATCGATGAGATCCTGGATTGGTTTTGGAAGGATAACGTCAAGTCCCAGGTGATGCAGCCGGACGGCACGTACCGGTTCCGGACGCTTGCGGAGGGCGAGGTCCCGTTTGATGCACAGGCCGAATTTCTGGCCGATGCGCAGCGGCGGCGGAAGCGCCACCCCGTCGAGAAGCCTGCCGCATGAGCCGACCCGACCCGAAGGCCCCCGAGCCCG
>JBGTAT010000156.1:0-9046 GCA_041749755.1 Terrimicrobiaceae bacterium
GGATCGCCGCCCCTCCCATGAACACGCTGCCCTCCAAGGCATACTGGGTCGGGGCATCGCCGATCTTCCAAGCGACGGTTGTGAGCAGGCGGTTCGAGCTCGAGATCGCATCAACCCCGGTAAACGCCAGCAGGAAACACCCGGTGCCATACGTGCATTTAACGAGGCCCGGCTTCGTACAGAGCTGGCCGAAGAGCGCGGACTGCTGGTCGCCGATCGCGCTGCCGACCGGGATCTCTCCTCCAAATGGCGTTGCCATCCCGAGCGTCCCGCTGCTCGGCACGATCCTCGGCAGGATCGCGGATGGAATGTCAAAAAGCGCGAGGAGGTCGGGGTCCCATGCCCCGGTCCGGATGTTCATGAGCATCGTGCGCGAGGCGTTGGTCACGTCGGTGACGTGCTGGCCGGTGAGCTTATAGATCAGCCAGCTATCGACCGTTCCGGCCGCCAGTTCGCCGGCTGCGGCGCGGGCGCGCCCGTCGGGGACCGAGCGGAGGATCCAGTGCAGCTTGCTCGCAGAAAAATACGGATCCAGGAGGAGGCCGGTGCGCTGCTGGACGAAGGTCTCCTTGCCCCCTTCGCGCAAGGCGCTCATGTACTCGCCGGTGCGGCGGTCCTGCCAGACGATCGCGCGGTGGACCGGCTCCCCGGTCTTGCGGTCCCAGACGACAATCGTCTCCCGCTGGTTCGTGATCCCGATCGAGGCGATGTCCGCAGCGGCAACCCCGGCCTTCGCGATCGCCTCGCGCGCGGTCGTGAGCACCGACTCCCAAATCTCCCCGGCATCGTGCTCGACCCAGCCGGGCTGCGGGAAGTGCTGGGTGAATTCCTTCTGCGCCGACGCGCACGCGCGGAGGCCGGCATCATAGACGATCGCGCGCGAGCTCGTCGTCCCCTGGTCGAGTGCTAGTACGTATTTCATGGGAAGTTAAAATTTACCGAGCGCGACGTAAGCGGCGGCCGCGAGCGATCCGCCCACGAGGGGTCCGACGACCGGGACCCACGCGTACGACCAATCGCTCGGCCCTTTTCCGGCGATCGGAAGGATCGCGTGCGCGAGCCGCGGGCCGAAGTCGCGTGCGGGGTTGATCGCGTAGCCGGTTGGCCCGCCGAGCGAAAGCCCGATGGCAAAGACCAGAAGCGCAACCGGTAGGGCCCCGAGCGCCCCGAGGTCGATCGCATATACCGCCTCCCCGTGCGGCTGCCCGGTCGCACCCTTCATGCAGAAAATTCCAAAGAGGAGGACAAACGTCCCGATGATTTCGCAGGCGACGTTGGCGGGCGCGCAGCGGATCGCTGGCGCCGTGCAAAAAATTGCGAGCTTCGCCGCGGGATCGTCGGTGATCCTCCAATGCGGAAGGAACGCGATCCAGACGATCGCCGCCCCGACGATCGCCCCGAGGATCTGGGCAAGGATGTATACCGGCACAGATGCCCAAGGGAAATTTCCGGCCATCGCCATCGCGACCGAGACGGCCGGGTTCAGGTGCGCGCCGCTCACGCGGCCGACGGCAAATACCGCGACAAAAACCCCCAGCGCCCAGCCCGCCGTGATCACAATCCAACCGCCATTCTGCGCCTTGCTGCGCGCCAACAAAACGTTCGCGACCACGCCGTCGCCCAGGATGATGAGCAACGCCGTACCGATGAACTCGGCGAGTGCGGGGAACACAAACGCAGCGTCTCCCAAATCGACAGCGCGCGCAAGCTTGTCTTTGAGGCAACGCTACGCGCAGGGCGGAGCCGTCCTGATCCGGTAGGGCGCGGTTCGCTGAACCCGCCGACTTTTGGAAGCAACGGACGCCTCGGCGAGGCATCCCTCGGCAACTTTCGCGTCATGCACCCGAAGGTGTTGCGCCCATAAAGAACCACGCGCGAAGAATACGACCGCCCCCGAGACCGCCGCAGCATGAGGGGAACACCCCATTGGTGGGAGCAGCAGCCCCGCGTACTCTTCGTGGTATGAAAAGACCGCTTCTACTCATCCCCTGCCTCGCCGCATTCGGCCTGACATCCTGCGTCATTCCCGGCAATCCCCTGGACATGATTTTCCCCGGTTCTAACACCGGCTACTACAACAACGGGCCAAATGAATATCAGGCGGACCGGTACTACTACGGCGGACGCTATTATTCGGGCGGACGTTATGAGAGCGGGAACTACCGCTACCAAGGCCGGGAGTATGACGGCCGCTACTACCACAACGGGCGCTACTACTACGGCGGCCGCTACGAAACACTGGGCAATCCGAACCGCCAGCAGAACCGTCAGACAACCTACGGCCGACCCTACCGCGAAGCCCCATCCAGCCGCTACTATTGACCCTTTTGGCCTGCCCGGGACATCCCGGGACGGCAACCCACTCTTATGCCAATCATCACGCTCCTCATCACCCTCATTGTCATCGGCGTCCTGCTCTGGCTGGTGAACAACTACATCCCCATGGATCACAAAATCAAAAGCATCCTCAACGCCGTGGTCGTCATCGGTGTCGTCGTCTGGCTGCTTTCGGTCTTTGGGATCCTCGATAACATCGGCAGCTTCCGAATCCCGCGGGCCCAGTAGGGAAGCCGGCAGGCGCTTCAGATTTTCAGGCAGGTGGACTATACCACCCGGATGATTCGTGCGGCCGTCGCATTCGTTCGGTCGCCGACGCGTGCCCCGACCAGCTGTGACCCCAGCGGGGACTCGGGCGTAACCACCGTCACGGTTGTCCCGCCGTAAGCGACCTCAGTCCCGCCGCCGGCGGAAGCGAGAAAAAACCATTCCCTCGCGCCGGGAAATTCGATCTCGACCAGCGCCCCGGGATCTATCGCATCGCCCTCAGCAAATTGGCGCAGCGGCATCTTCTCGATTTCCGCAACCGCCTCGGCGGCGGCAAGCGCCTGCCTGGCGAGGCCATCGGCAAGGTAATTTTCCTCAATCGCCAGAGTGTCGTACTTTCCTTCAGCCTTGCTCTCGGCGTCGTTCCCTCCCTGCCTTGTCGCTTTTGAGGCACGGCTGCGGGTCTCAAACTCCTCCCGGAGCCGGTCAAGAAGGCTTGCGACGATTTCCTGCTTGTTCATGGGCTGGGGCATTAGGCCCGAAAACGGCGATAGGAAGGGATGACGGCTTAAGGACCGCCGCGTCGCTGAAAGCGCGGAAACATTTCATCGGCGCTTCTGCGTCATCATGAATTCGTTCCCGTCGGGGTCCACGCACATCGCCAAATGCAGAGGGTCCTCGGCCGTATCGACCGGTTCGTGCGCCAGGCTTCCGCCGCAGGCCTTCAATCGATCAATGCCACCCCGGAGGTCATCGACTTGAAACGTGAGGCCGGTCCACGTCCGCTTGCCCTCGCCTCCCCCGTGGATCCCGATCGTGGCCCCGGCAATCACGACCTCGCTCCAGACCTCAGATTCCATGGTCACCTCTCCGGAAAACAGGTCGCGGTAAAATTGGACGCAGCGCCGCCAGTCGGCCGCCCAGAGGGCGTATTTCACTTTGGTTACTTGCATGGGCACAACGGTAGCAGCTTGCCGGCGGGCCGACCAGTGGCTTGTGCCGGCTCGCCGCAAGCGATCGCCGTCTCCGGGTTTTTCCTTCGGGCTGGCAGCGAGCATCTCCCCGACTCATTTGACACACTCAACCGGAATTGAACGCAGGAAAGTCAGGCGCTAGGCGTTTGTATTTGACACAAGGTTCGTGCGCACGAGAATAGTGTTGATGAAGAATATCACGCTCAGCGCTGATGAAGAATTGATCGAGCAGGCGAGGGAGTGGGCGCGCCTGCAAAAATCCACGCTCAATTCTCTTTTCCGCCAGTGGCTGTCCGAGCTTGTGAAGCAGAGGGAATCCGAGAGTCGCCTGGAAGCACTCGAACTGCGCATCGGCTACGCACGTTCCGGGAGAAAGTTTTCCAGGGAGGAGATGAATGTCCGCTGAAGTATTTTTGGACACCAATATTCTGGTCTATTGCTTCGATTCCGACTCCCCCGCGAAGCAGACGAAGGCAAAGCAACTTCTTGCCGGTTCCGACTGGTTTGTGAGTTGGCAGGTCATCCAAGAATTTTCTTCCGTAGCCTTGCACCGGTTTAAGGTCCCCCTCAAGCCCGATGACCTGTCAGAGTATATCGCCCTCAAGCTTTGGCCTCATTGCAGGATTCTTCCCAGCGAGGTCATTTTGAAAAAAGCCATTGCCGTCCACGCCCGCTACGGGTTCCGGTATTACGACAGTCTGGTTGTCGCCTCCGCCATGGCCGGGTGTGCCGCCGTTCTTTTCTCCGAAGATCTGCAGCACGGGCAGTCGATTGGCTCGCTGACCATTAGAAATCCGTTTCTCCAGCCCGGACAAACCGATTGACCTGGCCGGAGCCCGGACGGAGTGTCCGGCCTCAAAATGGAAATCCTTCTCATTATGATTCCGGTCATTGGGATCATCGCCCTCGGCAGCGTGCTGGCCTGTAGGGAATGTTCGAGGGCGGAGCGAAAAAGCCGACATTCAAGATTGCGTCCTCTTGAAATCGCGATAAGGTTTTATCCCCTTCGGGTTGGTAGCTCAATGGTAGAGCAGCGCCCTTTTAAGGCGTTGGTTGAGGGTTCGAGTCCCTCCCAACCCAAACCTTGCTCGCGCGTGCCCTTGACTGACGATCCCGGCTTTGCAACCTTCCGTCTATGGGGACACTCGCATCCAGGCTCGTTGCCCCTGTAAGGCCATATGACTGCAGCTTCGCGACGATGAGGGCGGCTCCTGCAACTTCGCCAGACCTGCCTCAGCGCCTTGCCGCGCGGATGCGGCCGGCGAGGACTGCGGTGATGTATCAGCGGTGGGGCGATCTGCTGTTCCTGCATTGGGAATATTCTGCCCCGGCGATTCAGGCCAGGCTGCCGGAGGGGCTTTTTGTGGATACATTTGGCGGCAAGGCGTATCTCGGCGTCGTACCGTTTTTCATGCAGAACATCCGTCCGCGCTTTCTGCCCGCCGTGCCGGGCATCTCGGATTTCCTGGAGATGAACCTTCGTACGTACGTCCATGACCGGGCGGGCGTGCCGGGCGTTTGGTTTTTTTCGCTCGACGCAAATCAATGGCTCGCGGTGAACATCGCGCGCCGGTTTTTCCACCTGCCCTACGAGCACGCGAAGATGAAATCGTCCCGCACAGCGGAGGGTGGCATCCGCTTCGAGTCGGTGCGCACGGGTGTCCGAGGGGCCGTCGCTCGCAGCGTGTTTGACTATGCCCCGGGGGCGGACCTGCCGCAGCCGGATCCGGGTTCGCTGGAATTTTTTCTCGTCGAGCGATACCGGCTTTATTCGGGCGCGCCCGGCGGCCTCCGGCGCGGCGCGGTTTTCCACGAACCGTACCGGCTGTGCCGCGCGGAGTTGGGGGCCTGGGACGAGAACCTACTGCCGCTCGACGGCTTCCCTGCGACCGGGCGTCCGCCCGACCACGCGGTCATGTCGCGCGGGGTGGATGTCACAATTTTTCCCCTCGAGCGCACGGGAAGCGTATCGTGTTCTTAGGAACACATGGATCTGGAGCACAAACTTGAACGCGAAAAAATCCTTTGGAGGGGAAGAGTTGGGGCAAGATGCTGGCCGATGGGGCCTGCGGAAGAGCGATGCGTAGCCGCTGTGAATCCGGTGAGCGCTGACCACACTTCTCTGACAGCTGTTGGAAGGGTCATTCCGCTGGCAGTGTTGGGAAGCCTTCGCGTTGGGCCACCCCGGCCAGTTGGCGGTCGAGTGTGATAAAGGGCAGTTGCTCCGGATGTTCTCCGGCCAGAAGCAGCGCAGCAGCCAATTGGAGGGAATCCACAGCACGCAGAGGATGGGTCATCAGAAGCCGTCGCGAATACCGCCGAACCTCTGTGCCCGGAAGAATTTCATGCGCCCCCGACAATAGGTTTTTCAGCGTCGAATCCGCCTTCGTGACATCCGCCCGCGTCAGTTTCCCCTCCCGTTCGCAGCGCGCCAGCGCAGAGAGACACTCCGTTTCGGTTCCCCACCAAACTGCAATTTCCCTGTCCTCCTGGAGAAGTTTCAGCATCGATTCTGAGGCCGCCTCACGAACCAACAAGGGAACAATCGCCGAGCTATCCCAAAATGTCATCGTCCCTCCCTCCGCTCTTGAACCAGGGAGTCCACCGCGCCAACGCCCGGACCCGCCTCGACGGGAACGATGGGCCGCTGGGCAGGCCGTGTTTTGGCGAGGGCAAGATTTCCGGATCGGGCGAGAGAAGCTACCCGCGCGGCCCATTGCCCGCGGCCGGCGGTCCCCTGGTAGGGCACGAGCATGGCAATCGGATGCGAGCGATCTGAAATGATCACCTGCTCTCCCCCTTTCACTTGGTCGAGATAGCTGCTGAAACGGTTTTTGACTGTGGATATGTTAGCCTGAATCATCTGTCTATTATAGCCAGGTATCACGCCTTGTCACCAGCAATCGCCGGCATGCTCTCCGTCCCCGCTTTCCGCTTTCCACTTTCCACTTTTCAGGTCTCGGAATAGACAGCTGCCCCATTTTTCCGAAAAAGGCGTCAATACGCGGGACCCCACGGGACCTAAAAGCTGACGAGCCTGAGGGGGCTGAAGTATCTGCGCATGAACCCGTCGTCATCGGTTGCGAGCTGATCGGCCTGAAGCAAGGCGTGGGCACCAACTAGAAAATCTGCCAACATCCGGTCCCTCTGACCGCCGGCTGCGCGGTAGGCTTGGTGGATTTGTCCGGCTCGGCACGCCGCCTCGAAGGAAACCGGCAAGAACTGCACCCCCAACTTTTCCAGCTGTTGGCGGTGAACTTCATCGGATGCCAACGCTGGGCGTGTCTCGGCAATCACGATGTCGCAGGCCACAAGGCGCGAGCTTTTTCGGAGCGAAATCAGCTTTTCCAACCAGATAATTCCGTTCGGCTCGGCCTTGTAGATGGAGAGGATCACCGAGCTGTCAATCGCAGTATTCACAGGGAGTCCCGCTCGTATCCCCGCATCTGGGCGAGAATTTCCTGACTGGTTTTCAAAGGTTCAAAGTGCGCCGCACACCCGATCACCGACTTCATCTCCGTCACATCGAACGAGGGACGCGCAACCAAGCACTCCCCCTGCTCGGCAAACTCCAGCTTCGTTCCGGGCTTCCATCCAAGCCGTCGCCTCAAGGCGGCTGGCAGCGTGACCTGACCTTTCGAGCTGATCCTGCTTGTCATAAATGGAAAGGTATTCTGTTGGATGCTTATGTAAAGAAAAACTTCTTTACATAATGCGTCTTCGTCCCGCCCTTTAGCATGGAGGCAACGTTTTCCTGCCTGTCGGCGGTCTGACGCTCATCCCGGTTTCCAGCTGCTCGGCGGCGGTTGATCAACCGGTAATGAAAATGCCGGCGCTGACGGAGCAGCGCCCTCCAAGGGCAGCCCGAAACCTGAAGAGATGGCGTCCGTGGCCCTCAAGCTTGACTTATCAGATGATATCTGATTTCTTTTTCATCAGGATGAAAACCATGACAGTAACTGAGGTTTCGAGGAATTTTCGCGAGGTGATGGATGGGGTGGAAGAGAGCGGTGAGGAGGTCGTGCTGATGCGCAATCGCCGCCCAATCGCGCGGCTCCTTCCCGAACCAGCCGAGCAGACAGCTTTGCAAGTTCTTGGCGACATTTACCGCATGCTGGATGAGGAGACAGGAAACGCGTTGGCCGAGGCTGTCGCACGCGGCAAGTTGGCCGACAAAGTCGGTGACCTGCGGAACCCATGGGCTTCCTGATCGATACTTCCATCTGGATTGCCATCGAGCGTGGAAGGATCGGTGCCGCAGATATCCATGGGATCACCCGGCAGGCACCCGTTTACGTGTCTCCGGTGAACATTGCCGAACTCCGGTTCGGAATCGGATTGATGCGTGATCCCGCACAAAAGCTCAAGGCCGGGGCCATGCTTCGCCGGATGCTCAGGAAGCCACTTCTGCGGATCACAGGGGAAACGGCGGAAGTTTTCGGCCATTTGGCAGCAGAACTCACCTATGCGGGACGGGGCATTGAGTTTCGGGTCCAGGATTTGTGGTTGGCCGCGCAGGCGGTTCAGCGAGGATTCAACCTCCTGACATTCAACGGCAAAGATTTCCGGGATGTTCCCGGATTGAATCTGATCGTGGTTCCCTCGGCCTGATGCTGGGCCAGGGGCGGGCGCCCGAAAGTTGCAAAGAGCAGAGAGAACAGGCGTCTCGCCTAATACTCTCAGTATAAGGGGCAACGACATTCCTGTCGTTGGAGGCTGGCGTGCCATGGACAGGAATGTCCATGCTCCTCGGATGCTCGTGCGACCGCGATTTTCCGTAAAACTGACAGCATTGGGCGTCTCGCCTGTTTGGAGACTGGCTTTCGCTGCCAAACCAACGCCCACACGGACGGGACGCGCCAGCTTTTCAGGTTTGCCTCCTTCGCTCCTGCCTTCAGGTCTCAGCCTTCAAGTTTCAGGTTTCTTCTTCGTCCTCAGGCCATCCGCTTTCCGCTTTCCGCTTTTCAGGTCTCGGAATAGACAACAGCCCCATTTTCCCAAAAAAGGCGTCAATACGCGGGACTGACCCCATATCTGAAAAATTCGGCGCTGACGGAGCATCGCCCTCCAGCGGCAGCCCAAAACCTGGAGGGATGCCCTCCGTGGCGTCCGTCGATTTTCCCTTCCCGAGGGCTCGGTTGTACCGATTTCGTCACACTCGCCTGAAAGTAGGCGATTGTGACGAAATCGTAACATTCCCCTCCTTTCGCGGCTGGGGAATCTGGCGAAAGGTATCGGACGATTTTGCCCATGCTCCGTCCCTTCCGCCAAATTGACCTGCATCATGCCTCCCGGCGTGCGGCGGCGGCGTGTCGGGACCGCGTCCGCAGCCAACAATCTCCGACCCCTGACGCCCTGCGTCGTTCGCAATCCCCCCTGCGTCCCGCCTCATTCGTCGTTCACACGTTCCTGCTGGTTTCCCTGATCGTGAGCGGGTGGCCGCCGGTCGTCCAGGCCGGCGACATCCTCCGTGGGGGAGCGACGACGTCCGGGGGCGGACGCAAGAATGCCGAGGCCCGGCAGAGCGC
>JBGTAT010000157.1:0-21975 GCA_041749755.1 Terrimicrobiaceae bacterium
TGTCGGTGACGCGCATCCGCGCAGCGAGCAGCCCTGGGAGCTGAGGCCGAGTCAGTGTGGAGCCAACCGATTGGTACGCGATGGGAAGACCGAAGAAGCCCGCAAAGCCAAGAGTCTGGATGCGCGGCTCCTCCGCTTCGAGCGCACGTCGGAAGACCTCGGAGCGCACGTCGATGCAAAAGATGGCATGAGCCCCGGGCCGGACGTCCGGCATCACCGAGGGCTGCGCGGTGAGATTCCGCGCGAGCTTGCGCTGGTAGCCGAGCTCGTAGGAGAGCTGCCAGCGGGTGAGCGCGGTCAGCGGAGCGGTATCCGGGGTGGCTTTTCCCTGCCTGCGCCAATCGGCGCGAAAGACCCCGTCACGGGCGAAGGCGGAGAAGAGGGCCGCGTCGTAAGCTAGGCGGACGGCAAGAAGTTCGTGCAGCGCCGGATTGGTCTTGCCGCGCAGCGAGTCTTCGCGGACGAGATACTGGATGTAGCCCGCCCAGCCGGAGATGGTGACCAGCTGGCGGTGCAGAAAGTCCACCGCCGCGACATCGGGAGGCAGAACGAGTTGCAGGCAGTGCGCGATGCAGGCATCGGGGTCGGTCGGCAGGCCGGCAACGAACGCGCGGAAGCCGGTCAGGCCGAAGGCTTCCGGATTGCAGTCGTGGACAGAGGCTTCGCGCCAGGCGGCGAAGAGGCCGCGGGATTTCCAGGGCGAGTTCCACGTCGTCTGGTTTTCGTCAAAGGTGATGGCGCACCATTTGGAAACTTCCTCGACGACAAACACGCACCAATGCGCGCGCGGCCGCTTCAGATCCAAAAGATCGGCGACGGACAGGATGGGGCGGGAGGAGGCGGCGGAAGCGAGTTCTTCGAGGACGCTTTCCAAGCGTTGAACCGTCCATTCACTATCCGCCACCTTGGCAAGGTCTTCCGCCGCGATCGTGCCGGAGCGGTAGGCCGCGAGGTAGTCGTCAGGGGATTGGACAGGGGCCGCGCCGGAGACCTTTTGCAGCAGGGCACACGCCTCGGAGAACGGCCGGTCAATCAACCCCACGAAGGGGTTCACGGCAACGAAGTGCTTGAGCGGCCAGAGCGGCGGGATGCGGCTGAGGGCGTCAGAGATATCGGCCGGAGAGTGGTGCGGTTGGAGTTCGATGGCAGTCATGGGATTTTTTTTTGGTAGAGCGGTTGATGGATGGAGCGCGAGGTCAGATCGTCTGATGGCGGGGCCAGAGCACACCGAGCAGGCGGTTCGCGTAGGTGCCGATGTAGAATCCGTTCAGGGCGTGAACATAGAGACGGCGGCCGAGGTCGTAGTGAGCGGCGCGCCAGAGCAGAGCCTGGAAGAGGAACAGTCCGACGAAGACGGCACCGACGCAGGCGACCAGAACCGGCGGCGGGGTGATCTCCGGAAGGTGGGTGAACAGCGAATTGGCACCCGCGTGCAGGAGGATGCTGGCCAGGGCGATGCCTCCCGCTGCGGCAATGCTCCGAAGGGCCGTGGGCAGGCCGCCGCCGGTGGACCATGCACGGGCCAGACCGTAGGCAAGAGCGAGAGCGAGGATGATGGCGAAAACTCCGAGATGGAGGGCTGAGCCGAGCAGGAGCAGCTGCAGGACGGTCGCGCCGCCGGCGACCAGAAGGGTGCCGCCGAGCACGCCGAGCGTGAGGGCCGGGACCTTGAGCTTGATCGCGGCGCGGGGCACGGCGCCGATCGTCGAGCCGGCCGTGAGGAAGGCATAGGCCTTGTATAGCGCGTGCGCGACGATGTGGAGCAATGCGAGGCCGTAGGCACCGAGTCCGCACTGGAGCATCATAAAGCCCATCTGGGCGATGGTGGAGTAGGCCAGCGAGCGCTTCACACTCGGCTGAGCCAGCATGACAATCGCACCGAAGGCCGCCGTGAACGCACCGAGGATGGCCAGCGTGTAAAGCGCTGCAGGCGCATGGACGAGCAGCGGCGAGAGCCGGATCACCAGAAAGCCGCCGGCGTTGATGATGCCGGCATGCATGAACGCCGAGACCGGCGTCGGGGTTTCCATGGTATCCGGCAACCAGCTGTGGAAGGGGAATTGGGCGGACTTCAGCGCGGCGCAGCCGACAATGCAGAAGCCTGCCAGTGTGAGCCCGGCGGTCTGGCCCGCGGCCACGGCGGCGAAAAGTCCGTCAAGTTGCCAGGTCCCGTAGGAGCGATAGATCAGAAGCGACGCGGCAAGAAGGAGAACATCAGCAAGGCGGCTCACGGCGAACTTCTTGCGAGCGGAAAAAATGGCTCCGGCGCGATCTGGGTAGTGCAAAAGCAGCCGGTGCAGGCAGAGGCTCGTCATCACCCAGGCCCCCAGGATCATCAAGAGGTGGTTCGACAGAACAACCGCGAGAACCGACGCGAGCGTGAGGCTCATCCACGAGAAGAACCTGGACTGTCCGGCATCGCCGTCGAGGTAGTTGCGCGAGAAGCGCAACACGACAGCGCCAAGAAAGGCGACCAGAACCACCATCACGGCGGAGATCGCATCCAGCCGCATCGAGGGGTTGAACGCGGAGTCCGCACCAAAGGGTGTCCAGTGAACGACCATCGGACCGCCGGCCACGAGGAGCGCGGCAGCGATCGCCGCAAGCAGGGCGGAAACGCCCGCCGCCGTGGAGGCAAGCCGGCCGGCAATCTGTGGAGCACATCCGCGGGCCAGCAGGCCGGCGGCGAAGGGCAGGAGCGGGATGGCAATCAGCAGGAACGGAATCGTCGAACGCATGGGCCGAAGATGATGATTCCTTGCGTTTTAAGGAATTATAATGTTTTTAAGAAAACGTTAGGTTATAGTTAACGCTGAACATGTTTCTCAACTACCATCATTTGCGGTATTTCCGGGTGATCGCCCGGGAGCTCAACCTCACGCGCGCGGCCGAGAAATTGAACCTCTCGGCTCCGGCGTTGAGCGTGCAACTCAAGCAGCTTGAGGAGAGTCTCGGACATCCACTCTTTGAGCGCGGGCGGCGAGGGCTCAAGCTGACGGAGGCGGGCATGCTGGCACTCGACTATGCCCACACGATCGGACGGGCCGGCGAGGAACTCATGGACGTGATGCAGAACCGGCAGCGCGGCGGACGGCAGGTGCTGCGGGTGGGCGCGGTGGCGACGTTGTCGCGGAACTTTCAATTGGAGTTCCTGCGACCAGCGGTCCACCGCGCGGACGTCGAGGTGATCATCCGTTCGGGGGCGTTGCGGGACCTTTTAATGGCCCTCCATTCGCATGAGGTGGATCTCGTGCTGTCGAATCAACCGGCGCGCCGGGATATCGAGCGGCCGTGGCTGAGCCATCTGCTGGCGGAGCAGTCGGTGAGCCTGGTGGGAGTGCCGGCGTGGAAGAAAAAGAAGCTGCGCTTTCCGGAAGGTTTTCGCGATGTGCCGGTCATCCTGCCGAGTATGGAAAGCAACACGCGGGCGGCGTTTGACCGGCTCACGGCCGCGGCCGGTGCGAGGCCGCGCATCATGGCGGAGGTGGACGACATGGCGATGCTTCGTCTCCTCGCCCGCGAAGGCGAAGGGTTGGCGTTGGTGCCGCCGGTGGTGGTGCGGGACGAGATCGAGAGCGGCGTGTTGGTCGAGACCCACCGCATCGCGCAAATCCGCGAGACGTTTTATGCCATAACGCCCAGCCGGCGGTTTCCGAATCCGCTGGTCGGCGAATTGGTCGAAGGCATGGCGGGAAAGCCCAAGAAGCGCCGGTGAGAGCGCGGCAGCGCTGCGTGTGAGAAGCCAGGAAAGCATCCCGCTGAGGCGCTGAGAAACAAGAGGCGGGGCAAGTTCGACGTGCGGTGCGGAGACAAAGCCGGTCCTCTCAACAACTCAACCCCTCATCAATTCATCTTTAGCTCACAGGGTCACCGAACCGCTTTTTCGAGTGAAACAACGCTCATTCCCGAGGGTGGACAGTCGTTGCCCGGATCCCGCTCAGCGGCTTGTTTCCAACAACGCATCCCGAATGGCTTCTCTCCTTCGGCCGCTATCACTACACGCCGGGGCAGACGAATCCGGTGATATCGTCTACCTCGCCGCATTCCATCTGCAATTTCCATCGGAGGGAAGAATGGCGGAGGGTCAGATTGGCTGAACGCTGAAAACTTTGGTGCGGTCCCTCGCTTCATGGAGGTGAAGTGACATGCAGGCACTTTTCTTTGGGGAGGGGTGTCTGCTGGGACCACACCATTTTTTCTGCGGCGATGGTTATCGATCGAGCTCGTGCGGGTCGGGTTCTCGAATTCCTATCGGGGCACGACCGACGATGCAGCCATCCTGCGCGTGACCGGCGAGAAGGGAGCCGCGTTCTTCAAGCAGTCGTTCGAGCTCAAGATCAAGGGCGACCTGATCCCGGAAGCCGCAGCCGAGGAAATCATCGGTGAACTCCAAGCCCTGTTTGCCCGCCACAACGCCGGGGCCGCACTGAGCGCGAAGGCCGTGTTCAAGCCGACCAAGGAATTTCACACCGCCCGCCACACGCTGTATTCCGCCGAGGAAAACATGGAGATCGACAAGGTTGTGCCAGTCGCGGCGAGCGTGAAAACGAAGCTCGGTAGAGGCGAATCAGCGGAAGATTGATTCGCCCGAACCCGCGCCGTGCTCGATTATGTGCTCGCCTTTCAAGCCACCCTGACGACCGAGGAGAGGATCGGCGACATCGTGATCCGCGATGATGCCGAGGCCGGGCAAGTGTTCCCGTCCGACCACACGCCTGATATGAGGAAACGGATCCACTCGGCCGGGTTCTACACCCAAGGCCCGCGCCGGGCGTTCCGGTTGCGGAAGATCAGCGCGGATGGGAACACGGGACTCGATGATGCGAGGCGGTTGGTGCGGGAAATCCTCGGTGAGGATTGAGCGGGGCAATATCGCTACTACCATCGGCTGGCATGAGAGGCACCACAGGGCGATAAACGCGGAATCCGATGCATCCCATACAGGACACGGCTGGCAAATTTTCGCTTCTTGCGTGAAATTTCGGGGGATCGAATGGTCAAGCGCGAGAAGTAAAAAACTGCCAGATCAGATGAGGCCCCGGATTTTCGCTGTGATCCAAGGCGCAAAAAACAGGATTGCCATGCCGATAGAAAGCAGGCCGCCTTGCCGAAAGTCGAAATCCGACATCAACCGCTTCCACGAGGCGCGGAACACAAAGCGGCCAAACCCGATCTCAAAAGCAAACATGAGCAGGAGCCAGAACAGCCCGATCCAAAGGCATTGCGCAGCGGAAGCCGGAGCAAGCCACGGAACCAGAACCGACGCAATGAGGAGAATGATCGCGGACCCCGTGAACACCGCAATCTGGCGGGCACGATGGTCGCCCACCCGGCGATTGAGAAATCGAACCCGCGCAATGCCGTGCAGAACTTCGGCCATCGCGATGAGCAGCCAGATAAGGAACGCCCGGACAATCATATTTGAAAAGCATTGCTGTGCGTCCTGGTGCCTTCAAGCCTTGATTCCTATCTGGATTCGCCTCTGCGCCGCCACGTTCTCCAATCTTTCTTGAAGCCAACCACCTCAATTTAACAGTGTTTTTACTCCCGATTCTGGAGAGCATGGATGTCCCCGCCAAGGATTTCCAAAAAGTTATTCAGAGGGATTGATGTGCTGCCGGGTATCCAAACGGCGTGGAGCTCAAATTTGAGGTCAGGATCTGAAAGCGTGCGGAAGAGGTAGGCTGGCGAGGCGGGCCATTCGTAGACCTTGGCGACAAGGGAAACCCCGTATCCGGCCGCGACCATTCCCGGAAGACCGTCGGGCGTCTCGGTATCCTGTCCGAAGCGAGGTTTGAACCCGACGCTGCGCGCCAGCGATTCCATCCAGTCGCGGTGCCCGTTTGAGCCAGTAAAGCGGATGGGGAGAAAGGTCTCGTTCTTCAGGTCGCGCAGCGAGAGGCTCTGCTTTTCGGCCAGAGGATGCGAGGGATTTATGATCGCGACAACCGGGCATTGCAAGAGACGCTTGGAGGCAAAACCTGGACGTCTTCCTTTTCTGAATCCCGGATGGAAGACAATTCCCAGATCGATGGTTCCTTCTTTCAGCCCCGCGAGGATGTCGCTGCCGATTCTTTCAAAAATCGAGACATGTACATCAGGATATTTCTGGCGGAAGTGTACGAGGCTGGCCGGGAGAAACGAGAGTGTGAGCGGGGAGATCGCCGCGATGCGCAGCTTGCCGGTCTTCCCTTCTGCGGTGGCCCGGGCGAGCTTCACCGCATCCTCCACGCCGTCGAGAAGCCGCTTGGCCTCGTCAAAAAAGACAGTGCCGGCATCAGTAAGCGAAACATGGTTTCGGTCGCGGTCAAACAGCCGAACTCCGATCTCGTCCTCGAGATTCCGGATTTGTTTGCTCAGCGATGGCTGAGCAAGCCTCAGCGAGGCTGCTGCGCGGGTGAAGCTAAGAGCTTGAGCCACGGCGGCGAAGTAGCGGAGGTGTCGGAGTTCCATCGAGACTGATAGCCATAGGCTATTACGCTGAAAAATTCAAAGTCTTATACAATCGTCCGGTAGTCGGTGATTCTTTATTGCCAGCCATGCAAGCAACCATTCCCGTTACCGAGCCCCTGATCTTCGAAAAATCCGCACCGGAAGGCCCGGTAGCCAATTCCGGAGCGGCACCGACACTCCAAGCGCTGAGAGTGCGCCGGACCGCTTCGCTGCTGACGCTTGCCATCGTGATCACAGGCGGGCTTTCCGTGTGGTATATCCTGTCCTCACGCTTTGAGGCGACCGACAACGCGTTTGTCGAGGCCTCCGTGCATCCCGTAAGCAGCCGTGTCGCAGGAGACGTCGTCGAGGTGTTGGTGGATGATAACCAGGCGGTAACCCTTGGACAAGTGCTTGCGAGGCTCGACCCGCGGGATTGCGTGCTGAAAGTGCATGCGGCAGAAGCGGATCTAGCTTGTGCTAGCGCAGATATCCTCCAGGCTCACGCGACGGTTGACATGGCCCGCGCTCGCCTAAAGGAATCCGCTGCACAGACGGACACCAGCGCAGCCCAGCAAGAAAAGACGCGTCTCGATCGCGAGCGCGCAGAACGGCTTTTCCAAGGAGCAAACCGCGCGATATCGAAGCAGGAGTTCGACTCCGCACAGGCAGCGTTCGATGTGGCGTCGGGCTCGCTCGGCGTGGCGATGGCAGGCCAGGAGGCGGCGACCGCATCGCTCGAAGCTGCACGGGGTGCACTGGCTGCGTCGGAGGCCCGCGAGATGAGCGCCAAGGCAGCTTTAGAGAACGCGAAGCTCCAGCTCTCGTTTACAGAAATCCTGGCTGCCGAGAGTGGGCGCATCGCCAAAAAGAACCTCGAAACCGGCCAGCGTGTCCAGTCAGGCCAGCCATTACTTGCGATCGTTTCCGAACGCTGCTGGATTGTTGCCAACTTCAAGGAAAACCAAATGGACAGGATCCGCCCGGGGCAGTTGGTCGAAATCCGAGTGGATGCGCTGCGCGGAAAATGCCTGCATGGCAAGGTCGAGAGCATCGCCCCGGGAACCGGTGCCAAGTTTTCCCTGCTCCCCCCGGACAACGCGACCGGTAACTTTCTCAAGATCGTCCAGAGAATTCCCGTGAAAATCCTGCTTGCCGACGGTTCAGACCCAGACGGGCGCCTGCGGCCCGGGCTATCAGTGACCGCGAGAGTGCGGGTGGCGGAATGACGGCGCAGAAGGACGTGACGGGGGTCCCGCTGAGGACCTGGGTCGCCGTGATGGGCGCGATGCTCGGTGCTTTCATGGCCGTCCTCGACATACAGATCACTAATGCCTCGTTGGCAAACATCACGTCCGGCGTCGGGGCCACGCTCGACGAGGGATCGTGGATCTCGATCAGCTACCTCGTTCCCGAGATTATCGTCATCCCGCTCTGCGGCTGGCTGGCATCCGTCTTCGGGTTGCGCAGGTATCTCGTCTGGAACAGCCTTCTCTTCCTGGTCTTTTCTGTCCTCTGCGGGTCCGCATGGAGTTTGGAGAGCCTGATTGTCTTCCGCGCCGTGCAGGGATTTACCGGCGGGGCGTTCATTCCGATGGCCTCGACGATGACTCTTTCGATGCTGCCACCCGCGAAGCAGCCGCTGGGGTTCGCCCTCTTTGCCATGACGGCAATGTTCGCTCCTGCGATCGGTCCGACCATCGGCGGATGGATCACCGATACCTACAGTTGGCCGTGGGTCTTCTATCTGAACCTCGTTCCTGGAGCGGCCTTTTTCGCGGCCATCGCCTGGGGGCTCGATCCTTCGCCGAAGCGGCTTTCGCTGATCAAAACCGGCGACTGGACGGGAATCGGCCTCATGGCGGTCGGGCTTGGCTCGCTGACGGTGTTCCTTGAGGAGGGCACGAGGAAAGATTGGTTTGCCTCGCCGATGATCGTGCGACTTGCCATCGCCGCCGCTATCTCGCTTCCGGCCTTTATTGCTCTTCAGCTCCTGCGCAGGAAGACTGACCCTCTGCTCAACCTCCAGCTCTTTGCGCAACGGAACTTCGCCATCGGCAGCGCGATGAATTTCGTCTTGGGTCTCTGTCTTTACAGCATGATGTATCTGCTGCCGCTCTATCTCGCACAGGTCCAGACCTACAGCGCCTTGCAGATCGGCGAGACGATGGTATGGGTCGGACTCCCTCAACTCGTCATTATGCCGTTCGTCCCACAGCTCATGCGCGTCTTCGACAGGCGCGTGCTCATCGCGGCAGGTTTCGCCGCCTTCGCTGCGAGCGGTCTGCTTATGAGCCACCTCAGCGCAGACTTCGGTCAGGAGCAACTGATTCTGCCGCAGATCATCCGCGCGCTCGGGCTGCCGGTCATCATGGTTCCCCTGCTAGTCCTGACGACTTCCGGCATCGACAGTGCCAACGCGGCTTCTGCATCCGGAATTTTTAATATGCTCAGGAACCTCGGTGGCTCTGTCGGCATCGCGCTCAGCTCCGCGCTCCTCACCCGCCGCGAACAGTTTCACTCCCACCACCTTGGAGAAATGATCAGCCTATACAACCCGCTCACTCGCGAGCGCCTCGACTCGATGTCACGTGCTTTCGAAGCCTCTGGCCTCGACGTTGCCACCGCTCAGGAGCGGGCGGTCGGCGCGCTAGACCTGATCGTCCGCAAGCAAGCCTGCCTGCTCGCCTACAGTGATGCATTTTTCTCCCTCACGCTCCTCCTCCTTGCCATGATCCCGCTCGTTTTCTTCTGCCGAAAATCCACGGGGGAGGATGCTGGGTTTAGCCACTGAGACGTTGTATTCCGAACCGGGTTCGTGGAATGAGGGCGGCGTTGTTCATCGCATCCCAGTATCCTGTAACACTCAGAGTTTCGGATAAAGGCGCTTGAGCTTGATTGGAAGCCACGCGGCAGATACTTCGCGACACTTCATCGGTCGCCGCCACGGATGTTGGCAACATTGCCGCTGCCACCGAGGTAGTAACGCCCGTCGGAGAAGATACCTAGGCAAGATAAAAGCAAGGTTTGGTCCGAGGCGATTCCTCTCCGAGCAGATCGGCGACATCGTGATCCGCGACGACGCCGAGGCCGGCCAAGTCGTGATCAAGTTCCCGTCCGACCACACGCCCGAGATCAGGAAACGGATCCGCTCGGCCGGGTTTTGCACCAAAGGCCTGCGCCCGGCGTTCAGGTTGCGGAAGATCAGCGGGGGAGTGAACACGGCAATGGAGGATGCACGGTGACTGGTGCGGGAAATCCTCGGCGGGCAGGATTGAGCGGAATACCACCCCTCCACCCGCGCCCGCTCGTGAGGATTCACAGGGCGATAAACGCGGAATCTGCTTCGCCCCATCAGGAACCGCAACAGCCCATGCCACTCTTTGCTGGCAGATTGGCTTGCGGCTCATCGCCAACCGCTTTCCGAATTTCGCCGCAACTCAGCATGTCAGCCCCGAAATAGGGGTTTGCGATCTTTTTCCCGACTTGAATCCACGAAGCGTTGGCCATCGGGCAGAACGCTTCGTAATACTGGCC
The DNA here is from genome assembly GCA_041749755.1 of Terrimicrobiaceae bacterium. Classification (GTDB taxonomy): domain Bacteria; phylum Verrucomicrobiota; class Verrucomicrobiia; order Chthoniobacterales; family Terrimicrobiaceae; genus QYQL01. Next base: position 9,970 of record JBGTAT010000157.1, read on the forward strand.
GGATATCGATTTTTCAGTTGCAAGCGCTGCAATCAGAGCGGCGCTGAGCGGTTTGAATGTTTCGCGGGCGACCTTGATATTTGTGGCTTTAGCCATAACCCCGGCTTGAACGGCAACTGACTCGGGAATGACGCCGGCGCTGGCTTTTGAGGTGGCTGCGATTTCGCTGGCCGCTTCGGGAACACCCTTCAAGGAATCCCCGGCCAGAGAGGTCTGGATCTGAATGTATCTATCGAGGACAGATTGCAGGGGAGTTGAGGGCGAGCCAGCATGTGCCGGAACGGTCAAGGCCAAAGCGGCGACGAACAATGGAAGGAGATTTTTCATGGGTTTGCAGGGTTTCGCCAAGCCGCCCCGAAAGTTCACTTTACGGGGCGGCGTGACTTGTTGATTTATTTGCTGAGCTTGGCGAAGAACATGCAGGGTTCCCCTTTTTCATTCACGGCGACAACTGTTGTTTTGTTGCCAGTCCCCTTCCCATTGGGGCTTCCCAGGGTGACCTTGTAGTCCATTTTGCAGAGCGGACAGTGGAGCATCTTACCGGACTTGCAGAGTTCCATCGCCTCCTTCTGGTCTTTGATGTCGATGACGGTGACGGAATTTGATGCCTTGCAAACCAGCGCAACCTTGTCGCCGGTCTTCAAAGTTTCAAAATCGCCTTTTGTCATGGCTGGTTCGGAAGGTCCCCCTTTCCACGCTGGCAGCGCGAACGCTGCGGATGAGAGAGTGAGAACTGCCACGGTTACTGCGAGGATTGATTTGGATATGTTCATAACAAGAGGTGCAACGAGGAAAGACCTGGAATCCCTCAAAAAAGTTTCATGATCCGGTTGTCTTCCAATTTGCAGTCATTGCCATGACCCGCACTGGCAACAACCCGGATGGTGGTCACCCCGGCCAGATCTCCAAGGTTGGCAGAGAACGCGGAATGGCCTTTCCCAACAGGGCGGGAGTTGGAAAGGAGCGTTCCGCTGATTTTGTCACACCCTTCTGCGATCACCCGCCCCGAGACGTTCAGCCCACAGACGTGAACATGTGGAAGGAGTGGAGCGCCATAGCCGAAGCTAAGGGAAACTGTACCACGGATTTTTCCGTCACGCTGGTCGATTTGGACGTTTTTGACAATCAATGCGGGAGCTTCGCTTGAACTCACGATTTGTGGCGCACATTGTGCCTGGGAAGCCGCCATCAGTGTGCCAGTGAAGACGACCAATGCAAAAAGGAGCCGTAGGGTTTTCATGGAGGGTGAAACGACTTTCTTATCAAAATCCCTCAAATTCTGAGGGATTTCTGCTATCTTCTCGTTGAATCTGACATGCAAACGCACGACTTTGACGAATTGTTGGCGGAATACCGACAGGCGGATATCCCGAAGCTCCCGGGATCATTCTCCGCCAATGTCCTTCGCGAAATCAGACTGAGAAGCGTGGCGCCGATACGGGATTCCGGATGGCTCTCCGCGTTCATCGCTTGTTTGCGACCCGGCATGGCCGCCGCGAGTCTGGCCGTCGCGATTTCCGTTGGTGTCTTGTTGCCGGGTATCGCCCGTGGGAACGACCACTCCATGGCCGTAGCCGGGCTGGGCCTCAATGTCTTCTCGCCATCGGCATCAAGCCTGCCCTCCGGCCTTCTCACAAAGATCCGATGAAAAAGCTCTCCGCCGCATTGTTGTTCCTTTTGCTGGTCTTCGTGGTCGCTGCAACCGCGGCATGGCTGTCAAACGCCCGTTGTTGCAGGATAAAGCCCTCACATCAGGACGCCCATGACTGGATCCACACCCAACTGGGACTGACGCCGCAGCAGGACGCGGGTCTCGATGTCATCGAAAAGCGCTACCACGAAAAACGTCGGGCTTTTGAACGCGAAATGGCCCTCGCGAATCAGGAGTTGGCCGAGGCGATTCGCTCGGAGGGGAAGGACTCGGAACGGGTCAATGCAGCGATCGGGAAAATTCACTCCAGCATGGGCGAGTTGCAGATTCTCACCATCCGGCACGTTTTCGAGATGAAAGAAGTGTTGAGTCCCGACCAGTATAAAAAACTGCTCAATTTTACCGCCGACGCGCTGGATAACCTCGACAGCCAGCATGGAGGAGAATGACAGCGCCGATGACTGGGCTCTTGCGCGTCGTGCTGCAAGAAGAGACGAAGCGGCTTACGCCGCCCTGATTGAGCGTTATCAAGGGCCGATCCACGGTTTCATTTTTCGCTCGGTCGGAGATGTGGAGACCGCGAGGGAATTGACGCAGGAAGTGTTCGTCAAAGCCTGGTTTGCGCTCGGTCGCGTCCAGGAACGTGCCCGGTTCTCAACCTGGCTGTTTCAAATTGCGGCGAACCTCTGCCGCGACCATGCGAAGTCGAAGGCGACCCGCAATGCCCGCATGACGAATCCCATGGTTCGCGAAAGAGACGATGGGAGCACGGAGGAACGAGATTTCCCCCATCCCGGAATGTCTCCCAGCGAACAAGCCCGGATGAATGAGATGATGAAAGCATTGGATCGTGCCATCGCCTCACTGGCTGTCGAACTCCGCGAAGCTTTCATTCTGGGAGCCATAGACCAACTCCCCCACAAGGAAATCTCATCCATCCTGGGCATCTCGCCCAAGGCGGTTGAGGTGCGGGTCTACCGGGCAAGAAAAATCCTCTCGGAACAACTTGCCGGCGAGGGCTTCCTGACTCCGTGAGCTGGGCAAATACTGTGATTTTGGTTTCCCGTTGGTTCTTGGACCCGTTCAGGCATCGGCGCTTGATGTGCATGCACGATTTCCATCACAGCCTTGCATTCCGGAGGCGAAGGGCGTTGCTGATAACCTCTAAATAGTGTTGAGCCGATCCTTGCCGGCCGTGATAGAAATGTGTGCGGCGTAATTCCTTCCTATGGGGAAATCCTTTCCAACCATTCCACGCACAGTCTGGATGCTCGGTTTTGTCAGCCTCTTCATGGATCTGTCTTCGGAGTTGGTGCACAGCTTGCTGCCGGTGTTTCTCGTCTCCACGTTGGGAGCCAGCGTCCTGACGGTCGGCTTCATCGAAGGGACAAGCGAAGCCTCCGCGCTCATCGCCAAGGTTTTCTCCGGCGCCCTCAGCGATTTTTTCTGCCGTCGCAAGGCCCTGATCCTTTTGGGCTATGGACTGGCGGCCCTGACCAAGCCGCTCTTTCCGCTGGCAACGTCGGCGGAAGCTGTTTTCGCCGCGCGATTTCTGGATCGGATCGGCAAGGGCATTCGCGGCGCTCCGCGCGACGCGCTGGTCGCGGATGTCGCCCCTCCGACAATCCGGGGAGCATGTTTCGGTCTGCGCCAGTCTATGGATACCATCGGGGCGGTTCTTGGACCGTTGCTGGCGATGGTGCTGATGGTGTGCCTTGCCAACAACATCAAGCAGGTGTTGTGGTTCGCCGTCCTCCCCGCGTTCCTCACGATCTTGTTGATCGCATGGGGAATCCAAGAACCGGAGACTCCATCCGCAAGCCGCCGGTTCCGCTCGCCGATCCGGCTCGATGCGATCCGGCAATTTTCCGGCGACTATTGGCGTATCGTCGTCATCGGAGGGGTTTTCACTCTCGCCCGATTCAGCGAAGCGTTTCTGGTATTGCGGGCGCAACAGCTGGGATTTGCGATCACCTGGGTGCCATTGGTGATGGTCGTGATGAGCCTGACCTATGCGTTTTCCGCCTATCCTGCTGGCATTCTTTCGGACCGCCTTGACCGCCGTTCCCTGTTGGCAACCGGTCTCCTGGCGCTTGTCCTCGCCGACTTGGTTCTCGCATGGGCAGGCTCCCCGGTGATCGCTTTGCTGGGAGCGGCCCTGTGGGGACTGCACATGGGCTGCACCCAGGGGATTCTCGCCGCCATGATCGCCGACGTAACACCTCCGGAATTGAAAGGCACCGCGTTTGGCCTGTTTAACTTGGCGAGCGGGCTGATGATGATGCTGGCCAGTGTCATAGCCGGGGGATTGTGGGTGCGATATGGCGCGGAAGCGACATTCTATGCGGGGGCCGCCTTCGCTCTCTCGGCTCTGCTTATTTTGTCGGTGTCGCGGAAAATCCGACCGAAGGAAATTCAACGAGCGCATGAATGACAGCAGTCCAATCATCGCAAGCGCCGCGATGGCACTCAGCAGCGTGTCTGTGATTGGAAACCTACGCCGCATGAAGTGTGTGGACTTGATGCTCTGAACCGTCACGGAGATTCTTCGTTTACACAAGGGGAGATCGCATGGGCAATGAACCGCCTGCGCCTGTGTCAACTGATCGAGTGAAAAACGCGACGAGATGAGTAAGGAAATCTATTACTATCAATGACTTAGGCCAAGGGGGGAGCGACCACCCCCCTAGTTCCATGAGAACCTGTTTTTTCAGCTTTACACTATTTTTCCGGACACCCCCTCAACCCTACTGATTGTGCTTGTGCCTGATAATGAGTATTCTACGAATCAAAAACGCCTGTTTTTTAGCCTCCAAAAAGGCCCTTTTGGATGTAAAGTTGGGCCTCAACTTTACATCCGTTTGACGCCGAGGAAGCGGAAAGAGGCGTGACGGGAGGCAAAATTTATACCCGCCAGGCGAACAAGAAAATCTGTGTGCCGGGACCGTGCCGATATGGGCGTGGTGGCGATATGACAACCTGCCGATGTGGCAATGCGACAGGTGAAAAAGGGCTGCGATTTTGATGGCCTCTGGCCCGCGTTTTTCGTGCTTCATGCCGACATGCCCACAATGCCACTGACTCGATATCGGTCTGTGCCCGTATGGGCGTAAGGGGATGCTACGATTGGGAACCGTGAAAGTGGACGCGCCACGCTTCCAGTTCATCATCCGTCATTGCGATGAGCGTGACTCGGCCAACCACGCCGATTGGACAGATGACGCCCTCGCGGAGGGCGCGGAGCATTCGTGACTCGGGGACGTTCAGCAGACGGCTCAGTTCGCTGGTGCTCATGAGTGTCCGCTCATAGCGGGAGCTTGGAAGTTTGATGGCCATGCCCATGTGCCCATGTCAACGAGCACGGCCAGCGGAAACAAAAAATCCCCGGCAGCTCGTTGCGAGCCACCGGGGATGAATTTTGAGAATCGTTATTTGACGTGCGCCGAAACGAGCTTCGTCATCTCGAACATGCTGACTTGTTTCTTGCCGCCGAAGACCGCTTTGAGGGCTGGGTCGGCGTTGATCATTGTCCTCTTCTTGGGATCCTGAAGATTGTTCTTCTTGATGTAGTCCCAGAGCTTCTTGGTCATTGCGCTGCGGGGCAGCGGCTTTGTGCCGACGATCACACCGAGAACGGCATCCGGCTGGATCGGCTTCATCAGCGCCGGGTTCAGCTTCCGTTTGACCTTCTTGGCCGGAGCTTTCTTGGCCGGAGCCTTTTTTACGGGAGCCTTCTTAGCAGGTTTTGCGACAGCTTTTTTGACGGGTGCCTTCGCAGGTTTATTGACTGGTTTCTGGGCGGGTTTCTTTTTGGTTGGCATAAGATTTAGGCTTGGTTTGAGCGACGTGCGGCCCAGCGGGCCTTCGTGGCAGCGGAGATGCGGGCGCGGCCTGCAGCGCTCATTGTGCGCTTCTTTTTGGCGGGCTTGGCAGCGGCTGGCTTGGCTCCCTGTTTTGGTGCTTTGCCTGGGCTGACAGACTCGACGACATCGGCGACCGTTGTGGCTGCTCCGCCGATGACCCTGACGATCTCGTTTTCGACATCGGTAACGGCTTTGATGAGCTGGTCCTTTTTCTCTGCCAGGCTCAGGAGTCTGCGGAGGGAATCGCTGGTAATGTGTCTGATGTCCATGGTGTGAGGCCCCAGTAAGCATCAGAACCGCCAAGGCTGGCAATGCCAAACGGCCGGACAGCAGGCGCTGGATTTCCAGCAGATTTCCTCATCAAAGCCTCGCCTGGATTGAGCTCGCAATAGCCTGCATCACCGCCGACGCAAGACCAGGCCGCCCACCAAAACGGAGAGCATCAGCCCGACTATCCCGGCAATGATGATATGGCTGGGCGGAACTTTCTTGCAGCATTCGCTACCCTCCCCTTTTCCGGTGGTGACGAGTGTTTTGACGGATTCGATGCAGGGGCAGGTGTTCATGGCGTTGTGGTTTCTGGGGCCGTCTGCTTGACCGGGGGGGCTCCTGTCGCGGGCGTTGGGGAGGTCAACTTTTTTGCCATTTCTTCGGAGTGCACATTCCGAACGTGGCTGTACGTGCCCAAAATCAATTTCCCGCCGTCCTGGTGCCCCTGCCAGTTGGCGATGACTTTTACATCCACGCCAAGCTCGATGCAGCGGGTGATAAACATGCGGCGCAGGGCCCTCTGGCTGTAGGCGGGAAGCTTGAGGCGTGAGCATGCGGCGGCGAGGGCCTTCTTGGCATCCTTGATTTCGAACAAGGTGCTGTTTTGTTTGATGCCGGGCTTGCCGATGAGCTTGGTAACCAAGGCCTCGGCCTGCGGATAAATGGGGACGGTGTAGGGAGTTTTTGTCTTGTGCCTGAAGAAGGTGAGCTGCTTTTTGGCCATGTTGACGTGCTGCCTCTGAATGCCCGCGGCCTCCGCCTGCCCGACCCCGACCAGGCCCATGAATTCCAGGAAGTCCGCGCTATCCTCCGCGTCCGCGTTATACTTTTGGCTGCGGACGTCCGCGATGATGGCGTTAAACTCATCGAACGTGGGGGTGAGGCGGATCGGCTTCACCGCCTTTTTTGGCCGGAGCTTTTCTGCCGGGGATGCGAGGAGGATCTTGTCGTTGACCGCCATGTCGAACAGCGCTTTGACCAGCAGCACGTAGAGAGTATGGGAGGCGTACCCGAACTTGTACCGGGCAAGCCACGCCTCCAGGTCGGAAGGGCGGATTTTGCTCACCTGGCAGTCCGGACCGCCTGGAAAGTGCGCGAGCAGGCGCTCCACGATGTGCTCTTTGCGGTCGACGGTGGCCGCGGCCTGATTTTGGACGGTGGTCAGGTATGTTGCGCAGAGCTCCCGCAGCGTCACCCGCCCCTTCGAGGAATCCACCTTGCCGAGATCGCGCAGGAAATCGGCGAGCTTGCGCTTCGCCTCCGCCTTGTCCGTGGTTTTCAGCGACGCTCGTTTTTGTTTGCCCTCGTGCTTTGCGAGTGCATAATACACGCCGTTCGATGAGTACCGATAGAGGCATGACACATCAGTTTTTTGGAACACCGGCTTTTCAGCCCGTGGGCTTGTTGTCTTCACACACACAACCTACAGGTTACAAAATCGGGTTACAAGGGCTTTTGGAAAGCTCTCTTATTTTAGGTGTAAGTTACTCGTCATCAGTAGTTTCGGGGTCTTAGCTCAGTTGGTAGAGCGCCTCAATGGCATTGAGGAGGTCAGGGGTTCGAATCCCCTAGGCTCCACACCCTCATAACCAGGCTGTCCCCGAACTTTCGCCTGATGTCGTCTCCGGGGCACGAGCCTTCGTGGAGCCTGCGGCTTGTGCAGGAGGTGCGGCCCGGCCTCGGAGGGGGTGCGGTCCCCTTTACGGTTTTTCACTTCCTTGTCGGCAATGACGAGATTGTCCCATGACGAGTATCCTCCCCGGCTCTTGGGGATGAAGTGATCGAGTGACCAGTTTTTCCGCCGGACCGGCCTGCCGCTGTAGGCGCAGCGGAAGTCCTGCCGCCGGGCAATCGTTTCGTGCGTCCGCGGCTCGGTCCTGATTCTCAGGAACCTGTAGTTCACGGCGATGACGACGCGCGGAATGCGGATCGGGCCTTTAGCCGTCATGGCTGCATCTTCACCGGGCTCTGTCGGGAGCATGATCCACTTCTCCCAGAGAAGAGGGACCATGGATCCGCCCGAGGTGTCGATGCCTGCAGCGGCGCCGGAGGCCATCATGCAAAAAGCCTTCTGCGGCGTATAGATATCGATGGCCTGCCAGTTCGCGTTCAGACCGAGCACGTTTGGAGATGTAAGTTTCATGGTAAAATTCCTCGTGTGTTCTTCATGCGTTCACCGCGCTCAAAATTGGCACCCACGGCCGGGCTCGCACCGGCTAGGACTCGCACCCGGACCGCGCCCAAATCTAGGGCTAACCGATCATAAGTCGGCCGCGACGATTCGCCTGACACGTGACTGATGACACAATATCGAGAGTCGCCTCCCCGCTGTCGGCCATGGCCGCCGCCTGAGCTTTTCCGGCTTCTCCGTCTCGCATTCCCAGACGGTCTGAACCCGCCAGCCGAGTTTCCTCAGGCCTGAACGGTTCCGTGCATCGCGGGCGGCATTTCCCTCGAGTTTCTCCTTCCACCAAGAATAGCGTGTCTTTGGAATCCGGGCCTGCTTGCAGCCATTGTGCAGATGGCATCGGACAAACGTCTTTCAGCGATGATCTGCCAGACTCTGCAGACCCTGCAAAGAGAAGCCGACGAAATGTTGACATATATCTTTAAGCACATCATGTTTTAATCATGGTCAGAACGCAGATCCAATTGCCGGACCGGCTTCACCGACAGGTCAAACGCATCGCGGAGCAGCAGGAGTGGAGCGTGACGGAGGTGATCCGCCGGGGAGCGGAGACGATGGCGCGGCTGTATCCTCCGATCAAGGTGGCGGACGCCGGGGGGTGGCGGCTGCCGCCCCCGCTCAACGCCCGCCTGCGTGTGGCCGATCCCGTCGCACTGAAGGCCCTGCTGCGGGATGAAGAGGATCGCGGGGTATGATCGGGATCGACACGAAGGTTCTTCTCTATGCGCGGTTGGATGGGAATCCGTTTCATGAGCGGGCCCGCGAGTTCCTTGAAGGCCTGGCGGACAACCCGGATGTCGTGATCGCAGAACTGGTGCTTGTGGAATTTTACCTCGCGATGCGTAACCCTGCGATCATCGACTGCCCGCTGTCGGCCAAGGCCGCTGCCCTCGAGTGCCGGCTTTTTCGCCGCCATCCCCGCTGGCAGCTCGTGGAAAATGCCGAGGTGATGGGTGAGGTGTGGGATCTCGCCGCCGGCCGGAATTTTGCGCGTCGCCGGATCATTGACGCCCGCCTGGCCAAGACCCTCCTTGCCTACGGAGTGACCGATTTCGCCACCGCGAATCTCCGGGACTTCGAGGGCTTCGGGTTCGCAAGGGTCTGGAACCCGGTCGCCGCATAACATGATTCCCTAAAGCCTCTGCAAAATCGCATTCTCTGCCGACAGCGATGCCGCGATCTACCACACCGTGAAGTTCGGCTACGACCCGGCCGGGAAGGAAAAACCTCATCTGGGAACGGCTGGACCAGGCGGATTGAGCGTTCCGGATATTCTATCTTCCTCATTTGATTCGCGTTCATTGCCCGTTATTCGCGGGCAAAATCCGAATCGGGGTTCTGCGGACGTTGCGAGCCTCTGGCGGCCAGATGGCTCGCAGGATGGGGGCAACCCCGTGGTTGCTCCGGGGTAGAGACGGTCATGCCGGATGATTGGCCGGTTGCCAGAAATGATTTTAGTGGTTAGAGTCCGGCCGTCCCGCAAGACCCCGGTCCGCTCCCGGCATCCGTCGCGTAAACGGTCCGGGATGGGAGCTGCGGGACGTCGGGAAAAAAATCAAAAGCCCGATTCCCTCTGCACAGCACACCAGGATCCCACACATATGAAAACCATCCGCGACGTCACCTTCGATCTCCTCCGTGCCTTTGATATCACAACCATTTTTGGCAATGTTGGCTCGACGGAGGAGACGTTCCTAAAAAACTTTCCTTCCGATTTTCGTTACATCCTGGGACTGCAAGAAGCGTCTGTTGTCGGTATGGCGGATGGGTATTCGCAGGCAACACGCCGGCCCGCCCTTGTCAACGTGCATACCGGGGCAGGGCTTGGTAACGCCATGGGAACGCTGCTGACAGCTTTCCAGAACAAGACGCCGCTGATCATCACAGCCGGGCAGCAGACACGGGAAATGTTGCTGATGGAACCATGGCTCACAAATATCGAACCGAATCTGATGCCGAAGCCGTGGGTGAAATGGGCGTATGAACCGGTCCGTGCCGAGGATGTTCCGGCTGCCTTCATGCGTGCGATCGCCACCGCCCTGCAGCCGCCTGCCGGTCCGGTATTTCTCTCATTGCCGCTCGACGATTGGGAAAAGCCGGCTGCGGGACCTGCCGTCATTCGTTCCGTTGCCACGCGCTCGGCCCCCGACCCGGACCGCCTTGCGGATTTTGCCGACATCCTTCGACAGGCGAATGCTCCGGTTCTCATCTACGGCGCGTCTGTTGCCCGCTCCGAGTGCTGGGATGAAGCGATCGCCGTGGCGGAGGCACTTGGTGCGCGTGTATGGGCCGCACCGGCCTGCGAACGCCCGCCGTTTCCGGAAGATCATCCTCTCTATCTGGGAGGGTTGCCTTTTGCCATCGCCCCTCTTTGCGAAAAGCTTGAAGGGCACGATGTGGCTTTGGTGGTCGGCGCGCCGGTCTTTCGCTATTACCCGTATGTGGCGGGATCCTATTTGCCGCCGGGTTTGCGCCTGCTGCACATCTCGGACGATCCGGCAGAGACCTCCCGTGCGCCCGTGGGCGAGAGCCTGATCGGAGACTCGAAGCTTTCCCTTTCCGCACTGGCCAAACTGATCGAGGGGCACAGCCCGGCTCCCGCGGTTTCCCGCGAACGACTTGAACACCGGATGGCGCCGCATCCCCCCGCTCCGGAAGCGCCTGGCCCCGATGGCCGGCTTACGGCCGCTCAAGTTTTTGCTGCATTGCAGGAGATCCGCCCGCCACACACGGTCCTCGTCGAGGAGAGCCCGTCGAATCTCGCCGCTCTCCACAAGGCATGGCCCATTACCGAGCCGGATACGTTCTACACCTTTGCCAGCGGCGGACTGGGATGGAACCTGCCAGCCTCCGTCGGCATCGCGCTTGCCGAGCGGGACAGCGGACGGAACCGCCCCGTGCTCGCCGTCATCGGCGACGGCTCCTTCCAGTATTCGGTGCAGGCGATCTGGACGGCAGCGCATCTCCAGGTGCCCATGCTGATCGTTGTTCTGTGCAATGAGGAATACTGCATCCTGAAGTCCTTCTCCGTGCTCGAGGATGCTCCGGGGGTGCCGGGATTCGATATTCCCGGCCTGGATATCGTCTCGCTCGCGCGCGGTTACGGCTGCACAGCCGCCCGCGTGGAAACGATCGATGCGATTCGGTCGGAGGCTGTCAACGCATGGAAGCGGAACGGACCCACGGTCTTGGAAATTCCGATCAGCAAAGAGATCCCACCGCTTCTCTAAACCCGAAAACGGCGATAGCAGGGGATAAGATGGCGCAAGATGCTGGCCGATACGGCCTGCGGGGGCGCGAGTCGTATCTGCTTTGTTACGGTGAGCGCTGACCAAGGCCCCTTGTCTGCCCGCAATTTCTCTCTAATTGCGGTCCACAATTAGATGGGTCTTTCGCCCCATAGTGGAACTTTTTTCTGCACGTATCATATCGTCATGAAAACACCTATACCATGTACCCTGCTGCTTGCGGCTCCCCTGGCGGCGCTCGCCTTTCTCCCTGGTTGCGTTACCGAAGATAATCAAGGGACTCGCTACAGTCTAGCCTCCCCTGGCGGCTATAACACCTACGCAGCACTCCCCGTCGATTATACGGGCGACGCTTACTACTACAACAACCGCTACTATGCCGGAGGCCGCTACGAGCCAGGAACCTATTCGTACCAAGGTCGCACCTATACGAACCGCTACTTCTACGACGGTCAGTACATTTATGGCGGAGACTATCGGCAGCAGCCCGTGTCTAACTCCTATGGTACCCCAAGGGGGGGAGCGTCAACGTCCACTCGCTACGTGACCTACCGGGAATTGCCCAGGGATTATTCAGGCGATGCTTATTATTATAACAACCGCTATTATGCCGGAGGCCGCTACGAGCCGGGAACTTATTCCTACCAAGGGCCTGTCCGAAAACAGGGTGGATTTTCAGGAAATTCCAAAAAGTCGATTTTCACCCCCACATATAGATGCGACCCAGGCGTGTTTTTCTCTCGACTCCCCATTTTTCAACGACTTACCAATAAAATACGCACGTAA
>JBGTAT010000158.1:0-2696 GCA_041749755.1 Terrimicrobiaceae bacterium
CGCGCATCCGCGCCCGGCCGCCGGATTGTCGCAGCGCATCGACCTCGGCCCGCGCGGCAACCTGCAGTTGGGTGTACGCCGACTTCTGCGCGGCCGTGAGCTCGATCTCCACGACCTGCTCGATCTTCTCCGGCAGGTCCGGCAGAAGGTCGGCTTTCTTCCGCCGCAGCATCCATGGCCGGACCCGCCGGTTCAGGCGGTCCCAAAGCGCCCCGCGTTCCCCCTCCAGAAGCGGCTTCTCGTAGCGCTCCTGAAAATCCTTCCGGCTCCCGAGGTACGATGGCAGCAGGAATTCAAAAAGCGACCAGAGGTCGCGCAGCGAGTTTTCGAGCGGGGTCCCGGTCAGGATAAACCTCGCGCCGGCCTCGAGCGCTCCCGCCGCTTTTGCATTCTGGCTGTCCGGGTTTTTGATGTGCTGCGCCTCGTCGAGCACGACGCTCGACAACCGGATCCCTTTGTACCGCTCAATATCCCGCCGGATCAGCGCGTAGCTGGTCACCGCGATGTCGTATTTTGGAATATCCCCGATGAGCTTCTCCCGCGCGGCCCCTTCAATTCCCAGCACGCGCAACCCGGGAACAAACTCGCGCGCCTCCCGGCACCAGTTCCACACGAGCGAGGACGGGCAGACGACGAGGTGCGGGCCGGGGTGGGCCTCCATCATCGCCAGCGCCTGGACCGTCTTCCCAAGTCCCATCTCGTCGGCCAGCAGCCCGCCCAGACCAGCCTGAGCCAGCCGGGTCAGCCAGGTGGCGCCATCTGCCTGATACGGCCGCAGGCGCGTGGAAAGCTTGCCGAGCTTCACCTCGCACCCGCCGCTGGCCGCCGCCTGCCCTGTCCAACCCGCGATGCTCTCCTCAAGATACGCTCGCTGCGCGGGCCGCATGCGATAGACCCCGCGCTCTTGGCTCGGATCGCAATCCCGAAGCACCTCTTCCAAATCCGCGGCCAGCCCGGCATCCGGAACGGCCAGGCGTCCGTCTTTGAGCCGCATCTGCGGACGTCCGCTCCTCAGAAGCTGCTGGACATCCTGGGCGGACAGTACCGCCTCGCTGCCCGCCGTGAAATGAACGTGAAAATCCAGCCAGCCGTCTTCCTTTTCCCGGATCGCGAAGTGCGGCTCGATGCGCACGATCTCCTGGGTGACATGCCTGAAGCGCTCTCCTTCCCGGACATCCCACTTCCCGCGAAGCTGCGGGAGAGCTGAGGCAAAAAACTGGACGACGGCATCCTCCCCGCTCAGGGTCGCCTTCCCGCGCACATCCTCAAACCCGCAGGAAATCAGCTCGCGCAGGACGTCGGCTTCTGCGGCCGGATTTGTCACTCCGGGCGTGCTGTATTCAAATCCGACCTCCGCCTCCAGGTGCCGCAGCGAGCCCTCGAGGCTCAGGCGGACGCGGGGAGACTCGTTCGATGCGGTGGCTCCTCCGGGAACATGTGACATGGGCAGGATGCCCATGCTACTTGAGCCAGCAGGATTGGGCGGCTCTCCAGTGGTTGTCCCGCGCGCGCCCCTCGCCGGAGTGGGCTTCAGGATTTCGAGCCCCACCGCGATCGCGTGCGCGCAGATGATCCCGCGAACCTTTGCGTCCCGGCACGGGCAGAGGTTCTCCACGTCGATCGGGTTCCGGATCCGCAACCCCGAAAGATACGACTTGTCCCCGGACGCGATCCTGCCCCGCACGACCGGAGGCTCGGAAACCGCCTCGGATACCCGCCCGGCCGCATGCAGCGCACGCGCTTCCTTAAAAACCGGCCACCCGCAGAGCGAGACCAAAAATTTCTCCGTCAATTCCACGCCGGATTTTTACCCGGATTCCCGCCGGGCGAAAGCCGATATTCGTAACGCGATCGGCAAGGATTCAAAGATTCCCCCACATTGAAGATTGAGCCCGCCGTGCGGAATCGGGCATGGTAGGGATAGTGATCCGGATTCTTGTTGCCGTCCTCCTCGCTCTGGCGATCCTCTCGATGCAACTCGCCTATGGCGGGCTGATGCGGACGGTTTTTAGCCTGCCCGGGTATTTCTTGATTTCCATCGCCGGGATCCTGGGTCTCTCGGCCCTTTTCTGGAAGCGGGCTGTTCCCCCCCGGGCGGGGGCGCTGGTGGTGACGCTGGTCGGAGCCGGGTACCTGATCGCCCGGTCGCTCCACTCGCCCGCGCAGGATCTGGCCCTCTTTTACACGCTTTTGACGATCGCATGCGCGGCGGCCTACTGCCTTTTTGCCTGTGTCGTCACAACCCCGCCGTCGCGGTATGTTTTCCTGATCGTTTTGCTGGTGGCGGCCGTCGGGCAGATCGTGGTGGCGGCAATCCAGTTTTCGTCCCCGGAATACTTCTGGCCGCTGCCATGGCTGAGCGAGCAGATCCGGTCATGGTATATGAAGCCTGGGGCCGGGTATGCCCGAGGACACGGGGTCTTTTTGAATGGCAACCACCTGGCTTGGTTCCTCAATATTCTCGCCTTCCTCTCGCTCGGGATCGCCTGCCTGGGCCGGTGCAAGGTTTGGGTCAAGGTCATCTTCGCCTACCTCGCCGCCGTCTGCGTTGCCGGAACCGTCCTCACTCTTAGCCGCGGCGGAATGGTCGGCCTGTGCTCCGGGATGGTCGCGTTCCTGATCCTCAGCGCAGTCGCCCTGGCGATCGGCGCCCGCGACCGCCGGGTCATCATCCTCCTGGTCACGGTGGCCGCCGT
>JBGTAT010000159.1:0-7548 GCA_041749755.1 Terrimicrobiaceae bacterium
GGATCGCCGCCACCGCGACCGACCCCTCCGTGCGCCGCAAGGCCCTGCTCTGGAAAATCCAGGCGGTCCCGGCCCTGCGCGAGGCGCTCTTCCAGCCCAACCCGCTCACGGCCGGCTTCGATACCTGGGTCCTGACCAACCAGATGGCCGACTACTTTGAGTCCGGGCCCGGACGCCGGGAGCTCGGCAGTTCGCACGTCATCGCTCTGGAGACGTGCCGGAAGCTGGAAAACGAGATGGCGAGGGTGGCCGGCTCGATGACGAGGTCGGGCGACATGTCAAACGTCCGGAAGTTTGCCAAGCAATGGGCGGCGGATCATCCAATCCGGGGAGAGATCTCGTCCCGGGAGTCAACGCTGAGCCGGATCACCGAGCGCGAGGTGGCCGCCAGCTTTTCCGCCATGCAGGCCCTGGGGAACGTCACCCTCACGGTGGATGATCTGAACCGCCGCATCGAAGTTTACAGCGCGCAGCTGCTGGACCAGACCCGCTGGCAGGCGGAGCTTTTTACAGGCGACCTAGCCGACCGGTTCCAGGCGGAGAAAGCTCTTCCCTTGGCCGAACGAAGCGTCCAGGCGCTCGAGCGGTCGGTCGGCGTCCTGGAGACCGCCCCCGGGCTGATCGCGACCGAGCGCGCGGCCGCATTTGAGTCGCTCTCCACCGAGCTCTCCCGCACGATCACTTTCATCCAAAACGAGCGGATCGCCGCCCTGCAGCAGCTCACCCAGGAGCGAATCGCCGCCGTCCAGGACCTCCGGGATACGGTGGTGGAGGAACGCAAGGAACTCGCCAAGGAGCTGTCGGCCATCAGCCTCCAGGCAGTCGACCGCGCCTTTTTCCGCCTGGCCCAGCTTGTCGCCATGGCCCTGCTCGCCCTGTTCCTTGCGGCGGTGGTGCTTCTGTTTCTCACCCGCCACTTGTTCCCTCCCGGCCCCCGCCCCGCAGAGCCCCCCCGGGGCGAATGAAGCTCTGCAATCTTTTGCCGCGCGCAGTTTTTGATTCAAAGGCATTCCCCGCCTGTGCTAGGCTTCCCGGATGAGCACACCAAACAGGGTCGTCAAACCCAAGCTTCCCGCCCGCGTTGTCCTCTCCGCCGTCGCCATCGGGCTTCTTGTCGTCGCGTTCATCTTCATTGCCGTCTGGCAGAGCGGACGCGGGATCACCGAAGCCCGGATGAGCGGGGTGATCGTCTCCAAAGAATTCCAGCCGCTGCCTCAGCCCGAGCGCGAGATCACCCTCAACCGCTCCGGATCCGTCTCCGCCACCAACGTCACCGGCAGCTTCATCATCTCGGTCGAAGTCCCTCAGCCAGATGGCACCAAAAAGATTTTTACCGTCTGGCTCAACGACCAGGCCCGCTACGATGCGGTGAAGGTCGGGGACGCCTTTGATGTCGGCCCCTACTACGTGCCGGATAAGTAGCGCCAGCGCCCGGGCGCGACGACTCCCGCGGAGGAAAAAGAAAATTTTCCCTCAATATTTTGAACGGTTCGAGTTTCTCCCCTGTCTCATCTTCACAGCAACCCTGTCATTACAAAGTAAAACATTACCTATGAGCGTCAACACATCCGAACTCACCCGCCAAGTGCAAGAAAGCCGCCAGTGGGTGGAGCCCCTCCTCAACGAAGTTAGCAAGGTCGTCGTGGGCCAGAAGAACCTGGTGCACCGTCTGCTGGTCGGTCTCCTCAGCAACGGGCACGTGCTTTTGGAGGGGGTGCCGGGGCTCGCCAAGACGCTCACTGTTCGCACGCTGGCGAGCTCGATCCACACCGGGTTCCAGCGCCTGCAATTCACGCCCGACCTTCTTCCGGCCGATTTGATCGGGACGCTTATCTATAATCCTCGCGAGGGCGAGTTCACGACGAAGCTCGGCCCGATTTTTTCGAATTTGATTTTGGCGGACGAGATCAACCGTGCTCCGGCGAAGGTGCAGAGCGCGCTGCTGGAGGCGATGCAGGAGCGACAGGTCACGATCGGGGAGCAGACGTTCAAGCTTCCGGATCCGTTTCTGGTGCTGGCGACGCAGAACCCGATCGAGCAGGAGGGCACGTACCAATTGCCGGAGGCCCAGCTCGACCGTTTCATGCTGAAGGTTCATGTCGGCTACCCGACCCGCGAGGAGGAGCGCTCGATTCTTGATGCGATGTCCACCTCGTCCCCGCGCCTTGATGTCGAGCCGGTGGTCACGGCCGACGAGATCATCCGCGCCCGCGGTGTCGTGAACGACATCTATGTGGACGAACGCGTGAAGGATTACATCGTGAGCATCGTGTGGGCGTCCCGCGACCCGGCCGCCAGCAAGCTCAAGCTCGACGGGATGATCCGCTACGGCGCCTCCCCTCGTGCAACGATCTTCCTCACGCTCGCCGCCAAGGCGAACGCGTTTATTGCCGGCCGCGGGTACGTTACACCCCAGGACGTCAAGACAATGGGCCTCGATGTCCTGCGCCACCGCATCGGCGTGAGCTACGAGGCCGAGGCTGAATCGGTCACGACCGAGATGATCATTGAGCAGATCTTTGCCGGGCTTCCTGTGCCCTGAGCCTGCGCCATCCCGCCGCAACTTCGCAGGGGGCTGAGACGCCCCGGCCTGCGCACCCAATTTACCCATGGACCGAGATCCGAAAGATATCCTAAAAAAAATCCGCCGCCTCGAGCTGCGTACCCGCCGGCTCGTCAACTCGACGTTCGCCGGCCAGTACCACAGCGTCTTCAAGGGCCGCGGGATGAATTTTGAAGAGGTCCGGGAATACGCGCCTGGCGACGAGATCCGGTCGATCGATTGGAACGTGACCGCCCGCATGAACACGCCGTACGTCAAAAAGTTTACCGAGGAGCGCGAGCTCACCGTCCTGCTGGTTGTCGACGTCAGCGCGTCGGGCACGTTCGGGAGCGTCGAGCTGAGCAAGCGCGAGCTGGCGGCGGAGGTCGCCTCGATCCTGGCGTTCAGCGCGATCAACAACAACGACAAGGTCGGGCTCCTGCTCTTCAGCGATGATGTCGAGCTCTACATCCCGCCGAAAAAAGGCCGGCTCCACACGCTGCGGCTCATCCGCGAAATGCTCTACTTCCAGCCGAAGGGCCGGGGCACCAACCTCGCCGGAGCCCTCGACTACCTGAACCGCGTGACCAGCCGGAAAGCGGTCGTCTTCCTGATCTCGGATTTTCTGGCTCCGGATTTTGCCAAGGCGCTGACGATCTCCAGCCGCCGCCATGATGTCGTGGCCATGCCGGTCCGGGATCCCGGCGAGTCCGACCTTCCCGACGTCGGCATCGTGACGCTTGAGGACGCCGAGACCGGCGAGCAGATCGACATCAACACAGGCAGCCGGGCGATCCGGCAGGGGCTCAAGGACCTCGAAGAAACCCGCCGCAAATCTCTCGAGCGGCTCCTCCGCAGCCGCCGGATCGATATTGTCCCGCTGGCCACCAACGAAGATTACCTGCTCCCGCTCCGCGCATTTTTCACCCAGCGCGAACGCCGCCTCGCCGCATGAACCCCGCCGCCCCCACTCCCGCTCCGATCGAAGATATCGTCGGCCCGGTCTGGCTTTTTCCCTGGCCGGTCTGGGCGGTCGTGCTCGTCGCCCTCGCGACCTTGGCTGTCGTGGGAGCGGCCGCGTACCTGATCCGGCGGGCGCTTACGAAAAAAACTCCGCCGACCGCTCGCCAACGGGCACTGGCCGCCCTCGAATCCCTCCGCGCTTCGATCGCCGGGGCAGATCCGTACGCATTCGGCATCACGGTGTCCGACGCGATCCGCAATTACATCCACGACCAGCACGGCCTCCATGCCACGACCCAGACGTCGCTGGAATTCCTTGAGGAAATCCGGACGAACCCGGCGTTCTCAGATAACGAGAAGGCCGGTCTCTCGGTGTTCCTGGAGCAGACCGACCTCCTGAAATTTGCGCGGGCGGAATCCGGCGAATCCGAGATGATCAGCCTGCTCGAAACCGCCGGGCGCCTGGTGCGCAGCGAGGTGCAACCCGGAACGAAGCAGGAGGCGAAGCCATGACGTTTCTGGGCATCACGATTTCCCATCCTTGGGTCCTCCTGCTCCTCCTCCTGGTGCCGGCCCTCGCATTTCTGCGCGGCCGGTTCGGGGGCACGGCGGGCGTTTCGTTCTCAAGCACCGAGTCGCTGGTAAAGCTTGGCCACCGGCGGCGCTCGCGCGCCGGCGCGATTCTGGCCATGCTCTCCTACCTTGCGCTCGCCGCGTTCCTGATCGCGCTCGCCCGTCCGCAGCTCGGCCGCGAGATCACCCGCGTCCAGGCGAGCGGCGTCGACATCCTCCTCGTCCTCGACGTCTCCCGCTCGATGCTCGCCGAGGATTTTTCGATTGGTGCCAGCCGGGCGAACCGGCTCGAGGTCACCAAGAAGGTGACCGAGCAATTTATCCGGAAGCGCCCGAACGACCGGATCGGGATCATCGCCTTCGCCGGCCGGCCGTACCTGGTCAGCCCGCTGACGCTCGACCACGACTGGCTGATCCAGAACCTCGACCGCCTGCAGATCGGCCTCGTCGAAGATGGCACGGCGATCGGGTCGGCCATCGCCTCCGCCGCAAACCGCCTCAAGGACAAGGACGCCAAGACCAAGCTGATCGTGCTTCTGACCGACGGCGACAACAATGCCGGCAAGGTGATGCCGCTCACGGCCGCCGAGGCGGCCAAGGCCCTCGGCATCCGGATCTACACGATCGGGGCCGGGACCCAGGGCGAGGCGCCGTTCCCGTTCACCGATCCGTTCGGCCGCACGGTCTACCGCAACGTCCCGGTCGAATTTAACGAAAAAACGATCCGGGAGATTGCCGAAATCACGAACGGGACCGCGTTTCGTGCGACCGACACCCGCTCGCTGGAAAAGATTTTTGGTGAGATCGACAAGCTCGAGAAGTCGAAGGTCGAGGTCGAGAAGATCGCCCAGTACCGGGACCTCTTCCCGTGGTTTGTCGGCACCGGACTCGCGCTGCTCGCCCTCGAAATTCTGCTTTCACAAACATTATGGAGACGATTGCCCTGACCTTCGGATCCCCGCTCTGGCTCTGGGCGCTTCTGGCTATCCCGGCCCTTGCCGGGCTGTATGTCTGGGCGCACGTCCGCAGCCGGGCCCTCGTGGGAAAAATTGTTGCCCCGCGGCTTCGCGAGAGGCTGGCCGGCTCGGTGAGCCCGCTGCGCCGTACGATTCGGGCCGCCCTCCTGCTGTCTTCCGTCGCCCTGGCGATCCTCGCGATGGCCCAGCCCCGCTACGGATTTATCGAGCGCGAAATCAAGCAGAAGGGGAGGGATATCATCGTCGCGGTCGACACCTCGCGCAGCATGCTCGCCACCGACGTTGCGCCGACCCGCCTCGCACGGGCCAAGCTCCTGACGCAGGACCTCCTCCGCCTCCTTAAGGGCGACCGCGTCGGGCTCGTCGCGTTCGCCGGCTCCGCCTTCCTTCAGGCCCCGCTCACGCTCGACTACTCCGCCGTCATCAACGCGCTCGACGAGCTCGACACAAATGTCATCCCGAAGGGCGGCACCAATCTCGCCGCCGCCATCGCCGTTGCCGAACAGGCGTTCGGAAAAGCCGAGGGACAGACCCGCGCGCTCATCATCCTCACCGATGGCGAGGAACTCGATGCGGACGGAACCGCCGCCGCCAAAAAGGCGGTCGCGGCGGGGATCCGGATCTTTACGGTCGGGATCGGTTCTTCCGAAGGCTCGCTCATTCCGTTCCGCTCGGATGATGGCCGCCAGGACTTCGTTCGCGATGCTTCTGGAAAACCCGTCCAGTCGAAGCTCGATGAGGCCCGTCTGCGCGAGATTGCCAAGGAAACCGGCGGGTTCTTCGTGCCGATCGGCCCGGAGGCTGCCCGAGAGATCTTTCAGAACGGGATCGAGCCGATGGATCTTGCCGAGACCGGCGTCTTTGCAGCCCGCCAGCCGCTTGAGCGCTACCAGTGGCCGCTGGGGCTCTCCGTCGCCCTCCTGATCTTTTGGATGCTGCTCGGCGAGCGCCGCCGTGCCGTCCGCTCTATCGCCCTCGCGGCAGCCCTCCTCCTTCCGGCCACCTCGCAGGCGGCAGATTCCGGCCTCAAAAGCTACGAGGCCGGCGACTACGAGGCCGCGCGTAGCGCGTTTGAAAACCATCTGAAATCAGCCCCGGATTCCCGCGAGGCCCAGTTCAATGCCGGCGCCTCGGCCTACAAGCTCGGCGACTTCGAAAACGCGATCGGCCGCTTCACAAGCGCCCTGCTCTCGGAGGATAAAAAGCTCCGCGAAGATTCGGCCTACAACCTAGGGAATGCCCTCGTCCGCCGCGGCGAGGCTGCCAAGGAAAACGATGCCAAAAAGGCGGATTGGAAAAATGCCATCGAGCAATATTCCGAGGCCCTCACGCTCAACCCAAAAAACCAGCCGGCCGAAAAAAACCGCGAGATCGTCAAAAAGCTCCTCGAGGACCTCGAGAAGCAGGAGCAGGAGCAGAAAAAAGACGACAAAAAAGACGACAAGAAAGAGGATCAAAAGGACGACAAGAAAGACGATAAAAAAGACCAGCAGGATCAAAAGGACGACAAGAAGGATCAAAAAGATCAGAAGCAGGATCAGAAGGACGATCAAAAAAAGGACGACCAGAAGGATCAAGGCCAGGATCAAAAAGACCAGAAGGATGGTCAGAAAGACGAGCAGAAGGACCAGAAGGAAGGCGGCGACAAGGGCGAGAAAAATCCTGACGAACAAAAAGACGGCCAGAAGGACGATCAGAAAAAAGACGATCAGAAAAAAGACGAGCCGAAGCCGGATCAGGGCGGCGAGCCCAAGGACCAGAAGGAAAACAAGCCCGATGGGAAGAAGGACCAGCCGGCCCCCGCACCCACCCCTGGAGAGAAGAAGGAGGGCGAGGTGAAGGCTGGGCAGAAGGAAGAAAAGCCTCAGGCCCCGCAGCAGGCGCAGGGTGGCGCGCCGGCCGAGGAGCAGGAGAAGGACGGGGAGATGAGCGCTGCCCAGGCCCGTGCCCTTCTCAAGTCCTTGAATTCCGAGGAGGAAAAAGTGAATCTGATGCAGCAGCCCTACACCGAGGAGACGCTGCGCGACTGGTAAGACTATGAATTTACAAAATCGAGCAGTGAGATTACGCCGGGCGGCGGGATGTGGGGGCGTGCGATGAAGCGTTGCGTCGCAGTTTTCCTTCTGGCGTTCCTGGCGGCCGCCGCGCTGCAGGCTCAGGAAATTGTGGCAGGGCTTTCCCGCAACACCGCCGCTGTCGGCGAGCCGATCCAGCTGGTTGTGACCGTCCGGGGTGCCCGGGGGGCCGACGTGCCCCAGACGATCGCCGTGAACGGGCTGCGGATCAACTTGGCCGGGCGCTCGACGCAGTTCGAGATGAGGAATTTTAAGATGAGCTCGACGCTCACCTACACCTACATCGTGGTGCCGCAGCTGGAGGGCGACTTCACGATTCCTTCCTTCGATGTCGGCATCGAGGGGAAGACGTTCCGCACGCAGGCGATGCGGCTCTCTGTCTCGGGTAGCGCGCAGGTCCCGCAGGCCGTCCCGACGC
>JBGTAT010000160.1:0-10526 GCA_041749755.1 Terrimicrobiaceae bacterium
TGAGCGCGGCGGCCGCCTCGCTGGAAATCTCGAAATGTTCCTCGTGCATCACGTGGTCCTCGATCCGTTCGACCTTGACCGGAAGGAACGTTCCGGCGCCGACATGGAGGGTCAGAAACGAATGGGGGATGGCCGCGAGGATCTCGCCAGTGAAGTGGAGACCGGCGGTCGGCGCGGCGACGGATCCCGGCTGGCCGGCATAAACCGTCTGGTAGCGGTCGTCGTCGGCCGCATCGGATTCCCGCCGGAAATACGGAGGCACCGGCATATGCCCGAACTTCTCGAGGTCCGGCTCCTCAGAAAACTCGACAACCCGCTCCCCGCCGGGCAGCACATCGATGACGAGTGCCTCAGTCCCGGCGATCGCGATGCACGCGCCGGCCCGCATTTTCCGGCCCGGGCGGGTGAGGCATTTCCACCGGCAGGCCCCGAGCGATTCGAGCAGAAAGATCTCGATGTTCTGATCGGGGGCGAGCAGGCGGGCTTTGATGACGCGCGAGTTGTTGAGAACGACGCGGTCTCCGGGGAGCAGGAACGAGGGAAATTCGCGGAACATCCGGTGCGAGATCTCCCCGGACGCCCGGTCGAGGACCATCATCCGCGAGCCATCGCGAGCCGCGAGCGGCCGGGTCGCGACGAGCTCGGGCGGGAGCTCGTAGTCAAACTCGGAGACAGGCACACTCATCCGCGAGGTCAGCGGCCGGACGTTCCCCAGGCGGTTCCTGCGGCGGCACCAATGGCAAGCTGGCTGACAGTGAAGGGTCCGCTCGATTCGATGAGGACGCCCTGCTCGAGGCGCCGCTGGGAGAGGATGATCGGGGCTAGGTGGCGGGCGACCGTTTCGGTTTGTGGAAGCTTCGAGGTGTCGATGCCCCCCACGGCTCCGGGCGAGACCTGGGCCCAGAAGAGGAGGACCGGCCGCAGGGCGGCATAGGCGTGCTCAAACACGGCCCGGGTATCCACGAAGGCAAATGCCTCGTTCGCTTCCTGGTATGCGGAGGCGGCGGAGGCAAAGGCGGGCAGAGCTGGAAGTTCTCCTCCTCCCCCCACGGCAGCAGCAGAGACCGCGCCGGCGTCCAGCCCGACCAGCAGGAAGCCGTCAGCAAGAGCCAGGGTGGGAGCGGCAAGCGGGTTCGAAACCGCCGGGATGTTGTAAAGCTTCAGGCCGTCCCGGTCGGTGATCGTCGCCTCGGGGAAAAAGCTTAGAAACTTTTCGAGCGAGGCTGTGGCGAGCACGGGGTCGCGGATCTCCAGGGCAAAGACCGGGGTGGGAGTCATCTGGCCCGACGGCCAGTTGAGGATCAGTCCCGCCTCGGGGCCAAACGCTTTCTCGGAGAGGGCCGCAAGCTCGGCGGCCGCCTCCTGGCGCTCGGGAAGCGCCCGCATCAGCATCTGCTGGAGCCCGGCCAATCGGGCCAGGAAATCGACGTAGAGAACCGTGTCGCTCCGAGTAAATCGCACGGCCTTGTGCTCGATGGCTCCGACCGGCGCCGGATCGGGCCGCAGAAAAAATATGGCGTCCCGCTGGAGCGCACCGTCGAGCTTCCACGTGGCCGCCACGGCCGCCGTCCGCCGGATCTGGCTGACCTGCTCGGAAATCGCGTCGGCACCGAGAGAACGGCCGACCTCGAGCAGGGTATTCATCGGCTTTTCCGGACGAAGGAAAAAGGCGAAGTCCGGTGCGCTGAGCATGCGATCCATCGCGCTCCGATAGTCCTCGGACTCAGCCAATGTCGGGCCGGACGCATTTCCCTTCACCCGGCCAAGCACCGCGCGCAGGAGCTCAGGGCTCGTGGACAGGAACCCCCACCTTCCGTGGGCAGCGGAAGAGAGGGTGAACTTTCCGTGGACAGTGGAGACGATCTCGTCGCCCTCATACACCTCGCGCTGCTCGGCGGACGCGGGGAGCTCGCGGCGAAGCCGCGCAACCGCCACATCAAAATCTTTTTGACCACCCCAGAACTGGAATCCGACGATGGCATCCGAGCGCTCGGCGGTGACCTCGGTAAGGGCGACAAAGATCCTGGTCGGCTTGAGTCCGCCGAGGATTCCGCCCGCCTCGCCGGCACCGGGGTTTGCCTGCATGCTGGCGAGTGGCTTTTCGAGGAGCGCCTTCACCTCGGGCTCGCGGGAGATCGCGGCGAGGGCGGATCCCTGCCAGCGGATGGCCGAGCGCGGAAGGTCGGCGAACGTCGCGTAGAGGATGGTCTCCGCAGGCAGCAGGGTCGCGGCATCGGAGGGGCCGGCGACCTGGCGGAGGAGAAAGACCCCGGCGATCACGAGGGCAACCAGGACGGCCAGTGCAATAATCAGTTTTTTGATCATGCGCAGTTTGTAGGGCAATTCATTTGACGCCGCAAGAGCATGGCCTATTTTAGATTTTCTATGAACACATCCAAACTCGAAGAATACCTCCGGCCAGCCTGCTCGTGCTGCAGCAAAGACAACCTTCGCCTGGTGTCAGACGTCTGCCTGTACCTCGGGTTCCTCTCGATCATCGCCTCCGTCCTCACGTGGTTCACCGCCTCGCGCGAGAACCGCGCCTACGGCGAGCGCTTCGGGATTTTCATCGGCCTCTGGGTCCCCAGCTTCTTCATCCTCTCGAACCGCCTCTCGCGGAAAGCGGACGAGCTTCCGGACAGCGTTGAGGACGAGGAGTAGCCTCGTTGTTGTCGGCGGCGGGCCAGCGGGATTGCGCGCGGCCGAAGTCGCCTCCGCCGCCGGCACCCCGGTGGCGGTCCTAGATGCCCTGCCGTCGGTCGGCCGCAAATTTCTTGTGGCTGGCCGGGGCGGGCTGAACATCACCAATACCGACCCCGCCCTCCGGACAAAGTATTCCGGCCCCGCGGCGGATGTTTGGGATTCGCTCCTCGAAGAATTTTCTTCCACGGACCTGCGCGCCTGGGTCGAGGGCCTGGGGATCACGACGTTTTCAGTTTCCAGCGGGCGGGTTTATCCGCGCGAGATGAAGTCGGCCCCGCTCCTCCGGCGATGGGTCGCGCGCCTCCGCGGGCTCGGCGTCGAATTTTATTTGCGCCACCGGTGGTGCAGCCTTGAGGCAAACCCGCTTGGGGGCTGGCGCGTTGGGGCATCGAGCCCGGACGGCCCGGTTTCGTTTGATGCGGACGCGGTGGTGCTGGCCTTAGGCGGCGGATCATGGCCGGTCACGGGATCGGATGGGGCCTGGCAAGCGACACTAGCCAATCTGCAAATCTCCCAGAGCCCGCTTGTTCCCGCCAATTGCGGATGGGAGACCGACTGGCCGGAGGAGGTTCTGGCTTCGACCTGCGGGCAGCCGCTGAAGAATATTCGCGCGCAGGCGGGCGGCGATTCCACCGTTGGCGAGCTGCTGGTCACCCGCTACGGCCTCGAGGGCGGGGCCATCTATTCGCTCACGCCCGCCCTCCGGGACTGCCCTCTTCTCTCCATCGATTTTAAGCCCTCCCTGAGTCGGGAGGCTCTCATCGCCCGCCTTCCTCTCACCAAATCGTTTCACCTCCACGAAGCCTTTGCACGATGCCACATCCAGCCGGTGGCACAGGTCCTGATGCGAAGCCGCTCGGCAGAATGGACATCCCGCGAAGCGTTTGTTTCGGGCGTCAAAGAATTTTCGATCCGGCTGTCAGGCCCCCGTCCGCTCGCCGAGGCGATCTCCTCCGCCGGGGGGGTCTGCTGGGACGAGCTCGATGAAAACCTGATGCTCCGGAGGTTCCCGGGCGTTTATCTTGCGGGGGAGATGATCGACTGGGAGGCGCCGACCGGAGGATACCTGATGCAGGGATGCTTCTCCACCGGATCGCGCGCCGGGCGCTGCGCCGCCGGGTTTGCTGCGCCCCGATCGCACGGCAGACCAGGCGCGAACGGTCTCGCTGGAGCCGCCGCCACATGAAGGATCTTTTTCCAGATTCGCAAACCCCGATCCTCGCGCTGGCTCCGATGCAGGATATCACGGACTGGGGATTCTGGAACCTCATCGCCTCGTAC
This sequence comes from Terrimicrobiaceae bacterium, assembly GCA_041749755.1. GTDB lineage: Bacteria > Verrucomicrobiota > Verrucomicrobiia > Chthoniobacterales > Terrimicrobiaceae > QYQL01. The sequence goes on from JBGTAT010000160.1 coordinate 3,985, forward strand.
GGCGGGCCGGACCTCTATTTTACCGAGTACTTCCGGGTCACTCCCGGGTACCGCCCAGAGCGGGCGATCCTTAGCTCGATCACCGAAAACCCGACCGGCAAGCCGGCGATCGCCCAGCTGATCGGGAATGATCCGGCCGAGATGGTTCGAACAGCCCGGCTGCTCGAACGGCATCCCGTCGCCGCGATCGACCTCAACCTCGGCTGCCCCGCGCCGGTCGTTTATCGTAAATGCGCCGGCGGCGGACTGCTCCGCGACCCGGCGCGGGTGGACGCACTGCTCGAGGCCCTCCGGCTCGGTATCTCAGGTCGGTTCACCGTAAAAACGCGGCTCGGGTTTTCCTCGCCTGCCGAATTCGACCGGCTCCTGGAGGTTTTCTGCCGCCACCGCCTCGACCTGGTCACTGTCCATGCCAGGACCGTCCAGGAAAAGTACGGTCCGGCCGTGCATTACGACCGGATCGCCCAAGCTGTGCAGGTCCTCCCCTGCCCGGTCCTCGCCAATGGCAACGTCTCATCCGCTGCCTCGGCCGCCTCGATCTTGCAGCAGACGGGAGCCCGGGGGCTCATGATCGGCCGCGGCGCCATCCGCAACCCTTGGATCTTTTCCCAGATCCGCGACCACCTCGCCTGCCGGCCCCCGCGCCTTCCGACCGGACACGACGTGCTCGCCTATATCGTGCGCCTCTACGAAGTCGGCGCGTCGACGGACGCCCCCGAGCAGGCCCAGGTCCACAGGATGAAAAAATACATGAACTTCCTCGGCGAGGGCGTCGGCCCGGACTTCCTCCATGCCATCCGCAGGGTGGATTCGCGCCCGGCATTCTTCGAGGTCTGCAAGCGCGCGCTCGCCCATGACCGCCCGCTCGCGCTCGAGGCTGCCGGCCAAGCGGTCAGCAGGTAACGACCGCCGCCGGCTTTGAGCGCTCCTCGAGCGCGGCGGTCCATCGGTACCAGAGCGTCGATGCCCCGCCGAGGAGGAGGTTGAATCCGACGACAGTGCCCAGGATGACATCGCGGTTTCCTTTGGCCCCGGACAGCAGCACGATGGCCCCGATGAGGAGAACGAGCCCCTCGACCAAGGAGCCCAGGTGGCGGAAAAACGGTCGGCTCCGCAAGGCAACGATCACCCGCGCTCCCCCATGGATTGCCAGGGCAATGCCAAAAATCCCGCCCGCCCAGTTGGCAGCCAGCCCGGTATCAATGAGGAGAGCCGCTCCGGCAACAAAGTTCATCGCGGCAAAAAAGCAGGTTCCAAGGAACTGGCTCCACGCCCGCCCGTGGAAGGCGTAGACCACGTCGGCCACACCGGAAGCGATCAGGAAGAGCGCGAGGACCCAGACCGAGCGGTGGGCCGCCACTGCGGGAGCCACGAAGGAACCCACTCCGAGAAGGATTGCCACCACGGCAAGCACGGCCGAACCGGGAACGGTCGGAGGCTTTTCCTTCCAGAACCGGTCGTCCGCACCCGAGGATACCTCGCCGCAAAGCCGCGGCAGCCCGCTTGCCTTTTCAATCTTTTCGATCCTCCGGCGCAGCCGGTCCGCCCAGTCCTGGCACTGGTTGCTGAAAAATGAGTAGTAGTGCCCGTCGTCCTGCTCCTCCAGTGCCTCGCGGGCGGCATCCGGGTGGTACGGACGGCCGATCAGCCAGTAGCCATTTTTCTCCAGGTCCTCGAGCGAATGGAGGGGTTTTCCAAAATCCTCCTCGCTGAACCGCTGCCCCTTTTCTCCGTAGCCGATGTTTTTGATGACCTGATCGCCCTCGATGAGGAAGAGGTGCTCGTGGACAAATTCGATGTTCAGCGCGTCTCCAAGCCGGTTGTTCATGACCGGCGCAATCCATCCGAACCCGTCGAGGAACCGCTTTCCGAACTGGCAGTACCTGGTCAAGGGCACGCTGGCCGGGGCGCTTGCGAGCGGAGAGGAAGTGGGTTCGTGCATCGGGGGGGTCACATCTCTGCTGCCTAACAAAAGTTCAAGGGGCTACACCGCCCGGCCCGGGCCGACATCGGCCAGGAGCTGGTTGTAGGCGGCGACATCCTTCGATAGAAACTCCGCGAGGAACGAGCGGATGTCATCCGGCATCCTGTCGTCGGAGGTCGGGTTCAGCTTGATCGTGAGGTGGCGGTTGAAGTAGAGCGCCTTGGTCGTGACCCCGAGGAAACGCTCGACATCCTCGAGAAACGCCTTCGGATCGCTGGAGATCCGGTCGTACCGGCCGAGGTAGAGGTGGCCGGGTCGAAGGTGCCGCTTCCAGGCCTCCACCATGCCCGCGTAGTCCGCCCGCTGGCGCTGGCCCGAGCTTTCAAAGTACTGCTGGAACTGCTCGAACCCGACCGGCTCCGACTTCCCGCGGACCAAGGTTTTTTTGGCATGCGACCACGCGCGTTCGACCGGGTCGCGGAGCATGATGATCCCCTTGAGTTCCGGCTTGTACGCGACGATCGCCGCGATGACGTCATCCGGGAGCACCGCATACGAGGCGGTCGCCTCGCCGATGACCTTCGGGCGATACAGCGCCAGCGATTTCCTCAGGCACGTGTAGTGCTTTTTCAGCCGTTCGCCGAGCGGTTCGTCGAAGGAGGCCAGGTAGTCTTCGAGAAACGAGTAGTGGTGGTGCGGATGGTCCGGCTTCCCGAACATGTTAAAAAAGTACGTCTCCTTCATCCGGTGAAGGAGGATCTCCGGGTGCAGGTGGAGGTTAAAAAACATCCACGTCGTCCCAGTGCGCTGCGGGCCCAGGATCAAGAAATCCGGGAAATTCCGGAGATCGGGCGCAGCACTTCTTGTCGGAATCACCTGCATGGCAGGGCCGGTGAGGTTGTTCCGCTAATGCGAGTACCGCACACCGTGGCATGGGCATCCTGCCCATGTCTTAATAGATTGTGACGCATGGGCAGGATGCCCATGCCACGGGATGGATTCGAACAAAACTCTTTGATACGATCACATTTCCCCGGCAGATCCAGGCGGCCCAAACGCATCCCGAACCCCACTGCCATCAGAGCGCCTTCAGCGCTGCTTCGATCTTCTCGAAGTCGGGCAGATCCTTCGGGGTCGCTGTCTGCTCGCTGTAGACGATGAGGCCGGCCTGATCGATCACGAAGGCCGCGCGGGCGGAGGTGTCGCCGATGCCTGCGAGGCCGGGAAACACGACGTCGTACGCGTTGGTGACCGTCTTGTTCAGGTCGCTGAGAAGGCGGATCGAAATCGATTCCTTTTTCGCCCAGGCGTCCTGCGCAAACGGGCTGTCTACGCTGATGCCGAGGACGTCCGCATTCAGGCCGGCATACTTGCCGAGCCCGGCGGTCACGTCGCAGAGTTCCTGGGTGCACACGCCGGTGAAGGCGAGCGGGAAAAAGAGGATGACCGTCGCCTTCTTGCCAAAGTTGGCGGAGAGGCTCACGTCGACGAGGCCGTCGGCAGTGAGAGATTTGAGGGTGAAGTCGGGTGCTTGGGAGCCGGTTGCGAGTGCCATAATAGTTGCGGTGTGTTGGTTGGTGGAAAAGGTACTTTGGCGGGAAAACCGGAACTGTCAACTATTCGAGGTCGGCCGAGGTGACGCTCTGCTGCGGGCGGGACGCGAGCAGCTTCGCCTGCTCGACAACCCGGTCCGGGGACTCGTCAAACCGGTATCCGTGGCAGTTTGGGCACGTCGCGACCCGCTCGGTGACGATCGACTCGCAGCCCTCGCACACCTTGAAGTTATCCGGGTCATCTATGATCTTCTGGGCGCGTGCGGCGCGGTCAACAAGGTGGGATTCCGGTTTCATGCCAGTGAGGGCTATCAGATCTGCCCCGCAGGCGCCAGCCGCCCGGTTGCGTCCAATTCCCAGCTGCCGGGATCGCGGACCGCGTGCCGCTTCACTCCGCCATCGACGATCCGATACCCGCGGATGCGCAGGTGTTCGGGGATCTCGTCGCACGACATCTCCTCATCGCTCAGCGGGCGGATCTCATAAGTTTTTCCCCCGCGGATTTCGAGGTCGCGAATCGTGAGCGACGCCCCGGGGGCAGCCGCCACCACCAGCGCCCCCCCGTCGGCAACCGTCACATTTTCGAGCCGGACGTCCCCGTCGAGAATGATCGTCGAAGCGCCGCTGATCGAACCTCCCGCCACCCGCCCGCGCAGGTCGGACAGCGTCAGGGCAAATCCCGGACGCAGGATCACGCGCGGTCCGGGGCAGATCGGGACCCCTTGGATCTTGACCGCCGGCTCGTCGGACACCGACATCCCGGCGATGCGAAGCTTCATCCGGCCGGCCAGATAAAAGTCATTTTCGGCGCTGGACGCGCTTTCCGGGGGACCTCCCTGCGCAACTTTTGCGGCGGCATCGGCCAGGTTGTTTTTGCAGGCGCTGAAGCACCACGCGCGGTCGAAGACCGTGACCCCGACCTTTTCGCCGGAGACAAACAGCTTCGGGAGGTCCTGCATCATCGTCTCCAGGCGGGCGGGCTTTTTAAACTGCGTGCGCGCCGGATCGGAAAACTTCGGGTTGATAAATTCGGCGATGATCCCCCCCGAGGATTCGAGGACCCGGAGATACGGGTCCATCCGGAGGACGAGGAGGTTGATGTTTCCGGGGAACAGCGAGAACCCGCGCGCATCCGGAACATCGCCGTCCGGGCTGACCGTCGCCCGGAGGAGCGGGTCGAGTTGGTTGTACTCGACGTTGAGCGTCAGGTCGGGAGAGCCGGGCTTCCGGAGCTTGGCAAGCCCGCCGACGGCCTCGCCGGGGATCCGGTTCACCGCGATCGAATTAAAATCGTATCCGTGCATTTCGGAGACCCCGATCGCCGCCGCCGCCGCGTTAAAAACCTGCCCGTTGGTATCCTGGATAAAGAGCAGGTACCGCACGCCGGACGCCGCCAGTTGTTTCGCGGTGCCGGTCGAGTGGAGGAGCATGTGGATGTCTCCATGCCCGTGGGGCTTCAAAACGATGTGGTATTTTTCCTCGAGGGCGAGGTGGCCGTCGATATCGGAGAGCGCCGGGACCAGCTCCTGGCAGAGGACGATGATCTGGCCGTCCGCGAGGCCGAAGTTGGCGTTTTTCGCCAGCGTCGCCCGCGTGCCGGCATTCGTCTCACGGCTGGTCATGATGATGAGCGGGATGTTCCGCCCCAGGCGGAGGGACGCGGTGCGAATCACCTGAGCGTAGTGGGCCAGGTATGTGGTCTCCTCAGTGACCTCGACCGGGATGTCGAGCTTGATCCCATGGTATCCGAGCCGCTCCCCGAGGCCGCCGGCAACCAGAACGACCGCCGTCTCCGCAAGGCACCGGAACCCGATCTCCTCGGCCTCTTCATACGCGTCCCCGAATCCCGAGAGGTCCACGAGGTCCGGCTGGTCCGGGGTGCATCCCTCAAAAGGATTGCCGCCCACCGATGCCTCCGCAAGGAGCCGCCTGGCATTCCGGATGTAGGCGGGAAGCCCGCCGGGATACGATTCGTGGGCAGTTGAAAGTGTCTCCAGGAACGCCTGCTTCTCTTCCTCCCACTCCCCGGGCGCGTCCCAGTCCGCAAAGAGTTGATACTGGTGCTCCGCGAGCAATTCATCGGCTAAAACCGCATGTTTTTCGGAGACAAATCCGGCTTCCAGGTTTTTGGCAAATCCCGCGAGCTCCGGGTGGCCGGCCAGGTGAGGGTTCAGGTGCAGCATAGAAGGACGATCATGAATCCAACTCCCAAATGATGCAACTTTCGACTGCTTGCCCTTCACAAGGCGCGGAGAGGAGAGCAAAGTCGGACGACACGGAGGTCGTCCCTCCACGCCGGTGCGCTCGTTCCACATGGAGGGCGATGCTCCGTCAGCGCCGACTTCTCTGTTTGAACGCCCGCGCGGCGGGCACAAGAAGGAGGAAGCTGGCAAGCAGGCACCACGCGACGCCTGTCGCACAAACAAACCCGAGCCCGCTGAGCGCGGGGTTGCTCGCGAGCATGAGCGCCCCGAAGCCGGTGATCGTCGTGAGCGCACTAATGAGGACCGGCTTCATCACACCCGGGAGGCTGTCCTCGGGCCGTCCGTCCTCGCGCAGCGAGAGAAGCAGGTGGACCCCGTAATCGACCCCCACAGCCAGAATGAGGGGAAAGGCGAGAACGTTCAGGAGGTTCACCGGACGGCCGACCAGCTTGAGCGTCGCGACGGTCCCGCACATCGCCAGGGCCAGGGTTGAGACATGGAGGACAAACGCGCGGGCATCCCGGTAAACAAAAAGCAGGACGGCAAAAATGATCGCGACGACGCTGCCGCCGAAGACAAGCAACTCGCGCGTCGCCCAGGGGACGAGGTCGTTGAGCATCTGGCTCCAGCCGGTGACAAGGGCGGGCGGAACGGCCTCCGCGATCGCATCCTCAACAGCCCTTCGCGCAGCGCGGTCCGTGCCAGGTGGCAGCTGCACGTACGAGATGACGTCCCCCGCAGGCGATAGCATCCGATCGAGCACGAACCACCACGGGGAGCTTGCGGGCAGGCTCTCCTGAAGAGGCTTTGAAGATTGCAGGCCAGCCAGCAGCCTGGCCGCGGGGTCGAGCGCGCCGGGCT
>JBGTAT010000161.1:0-12261 GCA_041749755.1 Terrimicrobiaceae bacterium
GCGCTCGGTGCTGCGGGATTATGGCAATGTGAGCAGCCCGTGCGTCCTCCTGGCGCTGGAGCGTGCACTGGCCGGGCCGGGTGCGGCCGACCGGCTTTGGCTCACGGCTTTTGGCGCCGGATTTGCCGCCCACTCCTGTGAGCTGGTCCGCCCAACTGCCAGCTGTTCACCAGCCGCGCTCCATGGTAGGAGACAGGCGTGATCAGGAGGTCCCTCGCGCTCGCCGCAATTATTCTCTGGCAATTTTCCCCTGCCGCCCCGGCGCAGGGGATCAAGGCCGTGCTGGAATCACTGGGGGGCTCCGAAAAGCCGGCAGCTCCTGAACCGCCCGCCTCCGAGCAGCTGGATTGGGTGAAGCAGCAGCTGGCAGAAATCCCCACCGAAGCACAGATCGCCGAGTCGTTCCAAGGGCGTATCGGGCAGGCCGGACTCCCCGCCTCGCGCATCGAGGACTTTCGTTCCGCCGTCCGGGATGCCCGGCGCGCCTACCAGGGGGCCGTCGAGGTGCTATCCTCGATGGTGGCGCTCCAGCCCAAGCCGGAGCTGAGGCTCCCGCCTCCCACAAACGAGGAGGAGGCTTCGGCGATGCGCGAGCGCCTGCGCCAGGCCTCGCATGCCAAGGTCAGCGCAGAAGAGGAAATCGAGCTCCTCCGCAGGATGGCCCTCCAGCAGCAGGCGGTGGCGGAAAATGCGGCTCGCGAGGTGCGCCAGTTCGGGGAGGAGGCCGAGACCTCAAAAAACGATGAGGTCGTCCGGCGGGCGCGCATCCAAGCCGACCTGGCCGGGCTGCAGAAGCGCGCTGCCGAGGCCGCGATCTTTTTTACGAGCTGGAAAGTGGCCCAACAAGAGGACCTGCTGAGGGCTGCGCAGCAGCTGCAGGAGGGCCTGCGGGAGGCACTGCGCGAGGGGGGCTTTGACCGCCTCCTGGATGCGCGGCGCGCGGACAAGCAGCTCGAGCAGATTCAAGGACAGGTCCGGTCCGCCGAGAAGGAAATCGCGGCGGCGACGAAGGATCACGACCGCGCCGTTGCAGAAGCCTCCGGCCTCAAGGACAGCAGCGCTACGGCCCCTCGCCGCCTCGCCGCCGAGGTTCTCGTCTCGGGTGCCCAGGGACTCGTCACCGCACTCCGGGGGACAGCCAGCCTGCTCGATATCGAAAAGAGCCACTGGCTCGCAGTAAAGCAGCTCTCCGAGGGCCTCACCCCGGCGGAAACGCAGGCCGCATCGAAGCAGGCAAAAGAAAATATGCTGGCCCTGCGGGAATGGCGTCCGACGATGGACCGGCGCCTGGTCGAGGCGCGGGATGCAGTGGAATCCGCTCAGAAGCAGCTTCAGGACGGGATCTCTGACGCTTCCCTGCGCGCGATTGTGGAGCGGACGGTGTCGCTCGGACAACGCCGGGTTGAAGCCTTAGGAGGTCTCATATCGCGCACCGACCACCTCCTCGCCTCCCACGAAGAATTCCTTCAGGAAATCGACCGGGAACTCGCCCGCGAAGGGCCCGGACGCCGGGTCACCAGGCTCTGGCAGCAGATCGGGCTCACGATCGCCGCCGTCTGGTCGTTCGAAATTTTTCCGGCCGGCGACAACAGCATCACGGTGGGAAAGGTTGTGCTGGCGGCGCTCGGATTGGTCGTTGCGCTCCTCCTGGCGGGGATGATCTCGCGAGGGACCGGCCGTGCTGCCACACGCAATTTTCGACTCGCCGAGAACCAGCGCACGCTCGTGGAAAAGTCCATCTACGTCCCGATCGCCGGGTTCTTCATTTTGACCGTCCTCTACTGGCTGAACATCCCGCTCACGGTTTTTGCGTTTTTGGGAGGTGCGCTGGCGATCGGGTTCGGGTTTGGAGCGCAGAACCTGATGAACAACTTTATCAGCGGGCTGATCCTTTTGCTCGAGCACCAGATCAAGGTCGGCGACATCATCGAGGTGGCCGGGAGCACGGGCAAGGTGACCCACCTTGGAAGCCGGTGCTCGCGGATCCGCAAGTTTGACGGCGTTGAGCTCCTGGTCCCGAACAGCGCGTTCCTCGAAAAGGAGGTCACAAACTGGACGCTGGCCGACCCGCACCACCGGTACGACTTTTTCATCGGTGTCGCTTATGGGTCCCCCGTTGAGAAGGTGATCGCCACGCTGGAATCCGCCGTCGAGCGCCAGAGCGAGATCCTCCGCGACCCGCTCCCCGGCGTCTTTTTTGACTCGTTCGGGGATTCCGCGCTGGTCTTCCGGGTTTATTACTGGCTGGAACTGGGCGGGACGCTGGACCCGCGGCTCGTTGGCAGCCAGCTCCGCTGCCGGATCGAGCGGGACTTCCGGGCCGCGGGGATCGAGCTGCCATTTCCGCAGCGGGACCTCCATATCCGGACCACCGATCCTCTTCAGGTGCGTCTGGAAACGGCGCAAGACTCACAAAATTCTACGATGAAAAAGACTAATCAGGAGGCGGGGGAAGAATGAAAGAGAAAATCTGGAATCGTGGGGATGTCGTGGCCGGCGGCCTGACCGGGCTCCTTGCTTTTGCCGTGTACGCCTGGACGGCCGCCCCCAACGTCACGCTGCTGGACTCGGGAGAGTTTATTGTGGCGGCCCAGCATTTTGGGGTCCCGCACCCGACCGGCTACCCGCTCTGGACTCTGCTGGCGTGGATCTTTCAGCTCCTCCCGCTGGGCAATGCCGCCTGGGAGATCAATATCTTCAGCGGGGTTTGCGGCGGCCTGGCTGTCGCCCTGACCACCGCGCTGACGCGGAGTTCGCTCCGGTGGCTGATGGAAGATCGCTTAGCCCCGTGGCGCGGCCTGGGGACGATCATCTCCGTCACGGTCGGGCTGCTCTTCGCCTTCAGCTTTTCGATGTGGTCGCAGGCGACGATCGCGGAGGTGTACACCCTGCATGCGCTTCTCATCGGCGCCTACCTCGCGGTCATCTATATCTGGATCCGAAGACCGGACCGCCTCGGGATTTTGTTGCTCGCGTTTTTCCTGCTCACCCTCTCGTTCAGCAACCACCACCTGAGCATCGCGATGGCCCCGATTCCGTTCCTGGCAGTCCTCCTGGTCCGACGGGAAATCTTCTGGGACCTGCTTCTCGCCTCCTTGCTCACCGCCCTCCTCGGATACCTCGGGTTCTCGATCCTCTCCGCCGAACCCCCGATCCTGCGCACCGCCATCCGGTTTTTTTATGTCGTGATGCTCGGGCTGGTCGTGCTGGTGGTGGTCCGTCGACTGCGCATCGAGTGGCGTCTGGTCGCCTACCTGCCATTTGTGGTCGCACTGGGTCTCATCCCATACGCGTACATGCCCTTCGCCTCCTCGACCAACCCCCCGATGAACTGGGCGTACACCCGGACCCCCGAGGGATTCTACTTTTCCTTCAATCGCTCGCAGTACGGAGGCAGCCTCTCGCAGCAGAGCCTGCGAAGCCTCGGGCGACTCATGGGGACATCTGGTGGGAGTGCTTCCCAGGCGGCTTCTGCCGACGAACTTCCTGAGGCGTCGCTGTACTCGCGCCTGAATGATTGGACAGGGTTCTTCTGGCTCCAGCTCGGCCGCAGCTTCACCCCGATCGGGATCCTTGCGTACTTTGCTGCGATGCTGGTCATCTTCCGCCTCACCGACGTCGCGCGAAGGACATGGGTCTACCTCCTGGAGTTCGCATTTCTTCTGGCGGCAATCCTGCAGCCGATCGCCGATGGCGCCGGGATCGACGTGAACGGGTGGTGGCTCCAGATGCCATACCACTCGTACACCAACCTGATTTTTGCGCTTCTGGCGGCGCTTGGACTCGCCTACGGGATGGCCGCCATCCTGGCAAGGTTTCCAAGGTTGGCTTGGAGTAGGTTCCTGCTGCTGGCGCTTCCCCTGATGCCGCTCTACCTGAACGAGGCGGGGTGCAGCCAGCGCGGGCGTTGGTTCGGATGGGAGTTCGGGCACGACATGCTCAACGACCTGCCGAAGGACAGCGTCGTTTTCGGTGGGACCGATCCCGGCCGGTTTGTCCCGACCTACATGATTTTAGGGGAGAGCTCGCAGGACCCCTCGGTGAAGCGCGATCCGGGTTTCGACCGGCGCGACCTCTACATCATCACCCAAAACGGGGTCGGCGAAAAACTTTACCGGAACTACCTGGCCGACCACTACGGGCCGACCCGCCCAGGTCCGAAAAATGCCTTCGAGCGCTGGCTCGGCCGCCAGGACGCCTATCCCAGGACGCCGCTTGTTTTTCCGACGGAGGAGGAAATCGATGCCGCGATCAAAAAGGAGGTTGAGGAGCAGATGGAGGACGGCGGATCGCCCGACCCGGCGGTCGCACACAGCGTGGTGACGAGGCTGATCTGGGAAAAAAACCGCGACGCCCACGAATTTTTTGTGGAGGAGAGCTTCCCTCTCCACTGGTCGTACGATCACGCGCTCCCGAGCGGGCTCACGTACCGCATCCTGAAAGATCCCCTCAAGGAACTGCCGGCCGACGCGGTGAAAAAGGACATGGAGTTTTGGAATCGGTACGTCAAACGGCTGATCGGCGATCCGAACTTCACCAAGGATTATGACGCGCAGAGATCGTTTTCCAAGCTGCGCACGACGACGGCCAACCTCTACCGGCACCGCAAAATGGACAAGGAGGCGGAACTTGCCCTCAGGCAGTCGCTTCTCCTGTGGCCGGGCAACCCCGAGAGCCTCACGATGCTCACCGGGATGCTCTGGGATCGCGGGGATTTTGAGGGTGCCATCGAGGTGGTACAATCCGCCAACGCGCAGGACATGAACAACATCGGGCTCTGGCGGATTCGGGCCTATGCCGAGAAGCGCAAGGAACTCGACGGGGAGATCCAGGCGACGAGGCAAGACCTGGAGAAGAACCCAAAAGACCGCGAAAAAACCGACAAGCTTCTCGAGCTGTATTTCACCACCGGGGATACCAACCGGACCTCCGAGCTGCTCAAGACCGCCATCGGGACGTTCCAGGATGACCCGGAATTCCTGACGCATGCGATCCAGGTGAGCGGGCTGAACGCGCTGCCGGACCGCGAACTCGAGGCGGCCAAGCGCCTCGCGGCCGTGAGTACCAACGTGGAAACCGCCCGCGTGTTTCTGGCGCGCGCGCACTTTAAGAACAACGATAAGACAAATTTTTATCCGGCGGCGCGTGCGGCGATCGAGGCGGGCGGTTTGCCGGTCCAAGAGTCGTTTTTCGGCGAGCCTCTCTATGCGCCCTGGCGCGAGGAGGAGGAGTTCCAAAAGCTCAAGGACTCGCCTCGCTTGCCGGGGGCGGCTGCGGCAAAACCGGAAAAGTGAGTTTCAGGCGGTCGCGCGCACCAGCACGTCGGCGACGCGGTCCATCTCGGCGGTCGTGTTGTAAAAATGAGGGCTGAAGCGCAGCCATGCCGACCCATCGCGCAGCGATCGCAGCGAGGCGACGATGCCTGACGATTCGAGGGCGGAGTAGAGTTCGCCGCTCGCCCTCTTCGGATGGCTGGCGGTCAGGATGCCCGAGCGCATCGGATCGGTTTCATCCGGCGAAAGAAAGCGGAACCCGGTTTCACGCAGGCGGCCGTGGAGGTGGTCGCGCGCGGCGAGAATCTCGTCCTGCACGCGTTCGATGCCGATCCCCTGCAGCATTTCGAGAGAGGCCTTCATTCCGTACATGCCGGCGATGTTGAGGACGCCGGGCTCGTAGCGCCGTGCGGTTTCCTCGAAGACAATCTCGTCCTGCGCGACAAAATCCGGTGAGCGCACGTTCCACGAGCCGACGAGGGTCGGCCGGCAGAGCTCGAAGTTTTTGCGGGCGACATAGACGATCCCGATCGCGAGCGGCCCGAGCATCCATTTGTGGGCATCCGCGCTCAGAAAGTCGACGTGATCGACTCGGAACGGGCCAGCTCCGACGCTCTGGATCGCATCGACCGAGAAGAGGATGCCGCGGGAATGCAGGAGCTTGCCGATCGCGTCGATATCGATCCTCCAGCCGGTCAGAAAATGGCAGGACGCGAGCGCGACGAGTCGGGTGCGTGGGGTAAGCGCCTGCTCGACCAGGTCGGGGGTGATCCGGCCGGGAGCCTCGGGCTGCAGTTTGCGCAGCACGACCCCCCTGGTCTGCAAGGCGGCCCAAGGGTAGACGTTCGACGGGTAGTCGTCCCCGTAGCAGACGATCTCGTCCCCGGCTCTCCACTCCAGCCCATTGGCAAAAAGGCTGAGCCCGAGGGAGGTCGGCCCCAAGAGGGCCACCTCATCGGCATGGGCTCCGATGGCCGACGCGCACGTGGCGCGGGCTCTGGCGACATCCCGAAGCACGTCCCCGAATTCCTGATGGTGGGAGCAGCTCGCCTCGGCGTGGGCGCACATCGCATCCGCCGCGACGCGGGGCAGCACGGTCACCCCGGCATGGCCGAGGAAGATCCTCTCCCTCGCCACCGGGAACGCCTCGAGGCGCGCCTCCTCCGTCGCAAAAATGCTCACTTCCGGGCCTCCTCCGCCTCGTGGATCAGCTTCCAGAAATCCTTCGTGCCGGCCAGCCCGCCATCCTCGTCGTCGAGCGGGAGGTTCGAGCGGAAAAGAAAATCGCGGATCGTATTTTTGTGGAGGACGCGGTGGATGAGGAGCCCCTCGGGGTGGCGCTCGAAGTAGATCCGGTATTCCTTGGCGCGGTAGCGGTGCAGCGTCCGCCCATCCCGCGACACCCGGCCGAAGCCCTCCTGAGCCAGCGAATCGAGGTCCTCCGGCAGAAAATGGAATTCCGAGAGGAGGTCGAGCTGGAGATCCTTGGGGAGCTCCGCCATCTCCGCCGCACTGATCCTGTTGAAGATTACCTGAAACACGCCCCTACCATAGGCGCGAACCGGTGGCGTCTGGCAAGAAGGGAAAATCCGGCCGCCTTTGGAGGCGGGATGGAAAGTGGCGCGATCAAGAAGGAATGTTGTCAAACCCCGGAGCATCCGATAGTTTCACCAGTTCAGCATTCAAGGATGGGTGGCAGAGTGGTCGATCGCGCACGCCTGGAAAGCGTGTTTACCGAAAGGTAACGAGGGTTCGAATCCCTCCCCATCCGCTCCTGCGCCGGGCTATCCACCAAACAATGCGAGATCTGCGAGCTCTGCGGCGCGCGCGGGGGAACGGGACGCGAGGGCCCGGCAGCGGGCGACGCCTTCACCAATATCCGGGGACTCGAGGATCCGTCGCAGCTTTTTCTCAGCATCGCGTACGGACGGTCGTCCCTCGATGCCGGCGCGGAGGCGGGCGATGCGTGCGGCGTTGTCGTGCTGGTCGTGGGCGAGGGGGAGGATCATCTGTGGGATTCCTGCGGCGAAGGCTTTTGAGGCCGTTCCGATTCCTCCGTGGTGGACGACGGCGCGGCAGCGCGGGAAAACATCTTCAAACCGAACGGCTGGGCAATGGAACAGGACATCGGGGAGCGGGAATTCCGGGGCGACGCGGCCGACGAGCAGGGCGCGGCCGCCGATCTTCCGCGTGACATTGCGGGCGAGTTCCTGGGCCTGTCGGAGGTGGACATTTGCCGAGCCATGCGTCCAGAGCACCGGGGGAGGGCCGGAGTCGAGCCAGTCGCGCAAGGGATCGGGGAGTGAGGCAGCAGCAGGCACTTCGAGCGGGAAGTCAAACTGGCGGACGCCTGGCGGCCAGTCCGGTTGCGGCGGGGCGAACCAGTCTGGAAACAGGACAGCGACCGCGTCGGAGTGCATCAGGGCATCGCGGTAGAAGTCGCCGAGCCGGGGGAGTCCGAGCGACGCGCGGAAATCGTTCAAAGGCGGAAGCATCGTCCGGTTCAAGACGGCATCGACAACGCCGAAGGCGGCATCCTGAAAAAACTTGGGTGCCTGCGAGAACCATCCAGCCCCGGGTCCGGGAACCGGCATGTCGCGATGGCTGCGGAGGACCATCGGCTGGAGGTGGAGCATGAGGCGCGGGATGCCCCGGGCTTCCGCGAGCGACGATGCCCCCAAGGCAAACGAGGAAGTCACGAGAAGATCAAAGCCGGATCCTGCCGCCTCGAAGGCTGCGCGGCACGCCGGCAAGGATTGATGCATGGCTCGGGCAACCCGCCAAGTCCCCCGCAGCGGATGCCAGAGGGCCGGATCGCTTGCGAGCCGGTGGAAGTCCTCCTCCGTGCCCAGATCGTGGCAGAGGAACCCATGCTCGCGCGCGCGCGGAGCGTAGTGCGGCGAGATGAGGAACTCGACCCGGTGGCCGCGGGCGGCCAGGAGCTTGCCCAGCCAGATCAGCGGGTTCACATCCCCTTCGCTTCCAAACGGTGCGAACAGAATCCGCCTGCTCATCAGAGCCGCTGGAGCGCCGGCAGAGAATACTTCCGGATCAGGGCGTCGCGGTTCGCCTCAATCGCTTGCGCATCTAAAATGATGAGCCCGGGGTCCTCATCGAGCTCAATTTTTTGGAAACCATCGACCGGGGATTGTGCGGCCGAGACAACGTCGTCGAGCGTCCGGATTTCCTGGCCGTTGAGCTTCGTGACGACCAGGTTCTCCAGGTTTTCATATCCGAGCGTCATCGGGGTCGGGAGGATCTGCGAGATGAAGACGATCTTGTCCTGCCCAGCCGGCAATTCGTTTTGGAAGGCGTCGAGGAAGACCAGCCTCTGGGGCGCATCTTTCGGCCAGTCCCCGCCCCATTCCTGGAGGTAGGCACGAGAGAGCTCCATGAAGACGACCCCGCCCAGGATGACATACCGCGGGGCGCGGTCGACGATGTACGACTCGCTGATGATTTTCGAGCGGTCGCGCGGCTCCAGCTTGATCGGGACCTCGAGGATCGTCCCGTCCCGGAACACCCGGAAATTTGCCGTTTCGCCAGGGTGCTTGATCGTGTTCGTGATGTGGCTGAATGCGATCCGGCCCCAGTCCGGGTCGTCGTAGTTGCCATCCTGGTCGACCGCCCGCCCGTCGACGGCCAGGATGACATCGCCGACCCGGAGTCCGGCCATTTCGGCCGGGCCGTCCTTGAGCACTTCGGTGACATAGACGCCGCCGGGTTCGTTGAGGCCGACGAACCGGCGGAGCTGGGGGTCGCGGGTCGAGGAGAAGGCGATTCCGGCCCGCGCAAAACCTCCGTAAGCAGGCTTGGCGGCCTCGGCGAGAAAGTGCGAAATCACGGGAGTTGAAATAATATCCGCCGTCTGGCTGCGGGCGTCGTACCGCATGAGGAGTCCGAGGAGTTTGCCATTGCGCACGACCGGCAGCGTAAAGCTTCCGTCGCGCTGCTGCATCGGGGCGCTGAGGCGGAAGATCAGGAGGCCGAGGTTGTCGAGCGGATACCCGCTCACCAGGATCGAGGTCACCGTGCCGATGGTCTGGGCGATTTCGCCGTTCTGCTCCAGCTGGAGGACGGTGGCACGGTCGCCGACCCGAACGCCCTTGTCGAGGGCGAGCGGCTTCATGCCGGTCAGAAATGCCGGATCGGCAGGCTTGAGGATGGCGAGGTTGCTCTCGTAATCGACCCGCTCGACGGTCGCGGAGGATTTTTCCGCCGTCGCCGCCTTTTCCAGCTCGATGAACGTATGGTTCGCGATGAGCTCGGCGGTCACGAGGATCCGGTCGCCGTCGATCAGCGTGCCGAGCCCGCGCCGGGTGCCCGGCGACTTTTTCGTCCAGGGCCGGAAGAAGTCGTACGCCTGGCTCGTGGCGTTCACGCGGATGACCGAGCGGTTGGTGGCCTCGATGGCCGGTTTCGACGGGTTCGGCTGCGGCGTGACTCCGGCAAAGGCGGGCAGGCAAAATGCGAGGACGAGGAGTGAGGTGCGCGCGATCATAGGTTCTGCTCCCTGGTGACGCCGTATCGGGACAGGATCCTTTCGCGCGCCGCCTCGACCGCCTGGCGCTCGAGGACGATCGGGCGTCCGACCCCGGCCATCTTGATGACGTAGTACTCGGCCGGCTTCGCAAATTCCTCCGCCACGTCGGCGAGCCTCCGGATTTTTCTGCCGTTGATTTCATCGACGATCCCGTGCCGGAAGTCGGAGGCAAACGCATTGACCGGATCCGCCAGAACCCCGCTCAGGACGACGATCTCCGGGCGTTCCTTGTAGAGCTTGTCCTCTGTGAAAAAGTCAAACGTGTAGCGGAGGCGGAGGTCGGCCGGCTCGTGGGCGGCCATCCAATTTTCGTCGACCGGCTGGAAGATGAGTCCGCCGAACATGACGAACTTCGGATCCTCGTCGTAGGCGTTCGCATGGAGGGTGAACGGCCAGGGGCCGTTGAGCGGGACCGTGACCTGGAGCGGCTTGCCCGCCCGGAGGATGTCGAGCGTGACGGAATCCCCCTTAAACTTTCGTTCGACGACCTCGGCGAGAGGGACCGAGTCGTTATCCATCGGGATCGTCGCGTCGCTGGCGATCGGAAGGCCGTCGATCGCGAGGAGAACGTCGCCCGGAAATACGATCCCCTCGGAAGATCCGCCGCCGTAGACGCTGCCCACGAGGACGCCGCGGTCGTCATCGGCGAGGCCGAGTGCGCGGCGCGCCGCCGGGTTGAAGAGGCTCTTGTAGCTGAGCGCCAGATCCACGTACCGGTCGTAGTGGCCGTCCTCGACATCTTTGAGGAAGCGCTTGGCGACCGGGGTCGGGATCATGTACCCAACGCTCTGGGCGACGTCTCCGCTGTACCCTTGGAAGGCAACGCCGACGACCTTTCCATTTTGCATGACCGGTCCGCCGCTGTTGCCGGGGTTGATCGCGGCGTCGATCTGGATCGTGAGGTGCGAGTCCATGCCGGAGTGGGAATACGCTTGGAAGTCGATCCGGGACACGATCCCCTGGGTGACCGAGAGCCGGTTGCCCCCGATCGGATACCCGTAAACCGAGACCGTCGATTCGATGAGAGGGATGCCCCCGAACTCGAGCGCGGTGGTGCCCTTAAAAAATTCCGGATCTTCGACCGTCAGAAGCGCGAGGTCGCAGTCGTGTGCGATGTGGAGGACCTTTGCCGGAAACGGCCGCGGGTCGCCCTCCTTCGAAACCGTCAGGAAGCGCGCGTTGCTGACCACGTGGGCGTTCGTCATGATCCGGTTGCCGGAAATAATGAACCCGGCCCCAACGCCGCCAGAAACTTCTCCCGGGTTCCAGGGGGCCTTGTAGTTCGGCTCCTGCGAGGTCGCCTCGATCCGCACGAGGCTGCGCGCAACCGGCGCGGAATAGGCGGCCCCGGCGGCGAGAAAAATGAGGATCAGGATGCGAAACATCGCGGTCAACGTACGCACGAAGCGGGGAATGACAACCCGGATTTCACGATGCGGTCAGCACCGGGCTGCCCGCGGGCGAGAGGGCGCGAAGCTTTTCGACGACCTGCGGGATCGCCTCGCACGCGCGCTCGATGTCGCCGGCCGAGTTGAAGCGGCCGAAAGAAAACCGGAGGCTCGCGCGGGCCTGATCATTTGAGAGCCCCATCGCCTTGAGGACGTGGGAAGGGTTGATCGACCCGCTCGTGCAGGCGGAGCCGGCCGAGCAGCAGATCCCCTGCTGGTCGAGGAGGAGGAGTGCCCCCTCGCTCTCGATGCCTGCAAACGAGATGTTTGTCGTATTCGGCAGGCGGTGTTCGAGGCTGCCGTTCACCGTCGTGCCAGGGACCGTCGCGAGCAGGTGAGCTTCAAACGCATCCCTCCACTCCATGACCTGGCGGCTGCCGAGGTGCGAGCCCGCCAATTCGGCGGCCTTCCCAAACGCGACGATCGACGCCAGGTTTTGCGTGCCCCCGCGGCGTCCGTTCTCCTGGCTTCCGCGGAGGAGCGGGGTGAATTTCACGCGGCGGCTCACGTAGAGCCCGCCGACGCCCTTCGGGGCATGAAGCTTATGGCCGGATACCGAGAGGAAATGGATGCCGAGATCCCCTAGGGAGAGGGGAAGCTTGCCAAATGCCTGGACCGCATCGACGTGGAGGAGGACTTTCTTTTTTTGTGTGATCGCCGCGACCTCGTGGATCGGGAAGAGGACGCCGGTCTCGTTGTTCGCCCAGAGCAGGGTCACGAGCGCGGTATCCGGGCGGATCGATGCCTCGAGCTTCGCCAGATCGAGAAGGCCGCCGGCATCGACCGGGAGCCATGTGATTTCGTACCCGCGCTGGGCGAGGTATTCGCAGAGCTTGATCGTGGCCGAGTGCTCGACCGCCGTCGTCACGATATGCCGCTTGTCGGGATCGAGCGCCAGCGCGGCCTGCACGGCGGTGTTGATCGATTCCGTCCCGCAGCTGGTGAAGAGGATCTCCTCCGGTCGGCAGCCGGCCAGAGCAGCGACCTGCTCGTGCGC
>JBGTAT010000162.1:0-5806 GCA_041749755.1 Terrimicrobiaceae bacterium
CACCACCGAAGCGGCAACCGTCCCGGCAAGCGGGCGTGTCCCGACGATGGTCCGGATCTGGGCCGCCGCCAGGGTCTTGGTCGGGAGCCGGTGGACCCGCCCGATCCGGCCGCCCCGGGCCAAGGCCAGCTTTACAAACGAGTTGCTGATATCAACCAGCAGGATATTGCCGCGCGGAAGAGGCGGCGCAGGGGATGGGAGCGGGCGTCTGGGCACAGGGGGGAATTTACAGGCCAGCCAGCTTCGCTTCCAGCTCGCTCTTCCGGAATGGCTTCGTCAGAAAGTCGTCCATCCCGACCGCCAGGCAACGCTCCCGGTCGCCGGGCATCACATTTGCTGTCAGGGCGACAATCCGGACGTGCCCACCCGCATGCCGCTCGATCTCCCGGATTTTTTTCGTCGCCTCCAGCCCGTCCATCACCGGCATTTGCATGTCCATGAGGATCGCGAGAAATTTTCCCGGGGAAAATTCTTCGACTGCTTTCTGCCCATTGATGGCAAAGGCGGTCTGATACCCGATGGCCTCGAGCATTTTTCCGGCGAGCACGCTATTCGAGCGGTCGTCCTCGACGACGAGAATGAGCCCGCTTGCGGGATTCGGAAGGTCGGCGGCCGCCGGCCTGCGCGAGGTAGCGGGAGGCTGGTCGAGGAACTTCGCTGCTGGAAGCCGCAAGGTAAATTTGCTGCCTTTTCCTGGAGTCGAGTCCAGGCGGATGCTTCCTCCCATCGCTTCGGCAAGCCGTTTGGAGATGGCCAGCCCGAGGCCGGTTCCCTCAAACGACCGGTGCATGGTCGAGTCCGCCTGCGAAAACGGCTTGAACAGCCGGTCGATCGCATCGGCAGGAATTCCCGGCCCGGTATCCTCAACCGAAAAATCCAGATACGAACGCGCGTTTTCGCAGGCAGTTGCCGTGCGAAGGATGACGTGTCCGCGGGAGGTAAACTTCACGGCATTTCCGAGGAGGTTGATCAGGATCTGGCGGATCCTGCGGGCGTCCCCCTGAACCATCTCCACGGATCCCGGAGACGCCTCGCCGTGAAGATCGAGACCCTTGTCTGCGGCCGCCTTCCGGCAGGCCCGGAGCGAATCCTCAACGACCTCGGCCGCACGGATCGGAATGGACTCAATCCTCATGCTCCCCTTCTCGACGCTCGAAAAATCGAGGATGTCATTCACGATCCCGAGCAGGTGGTTCCCACTGCTGGAGATGATCCGCGAAAACTCCAATTGCTCCGGGTCTAGCGGGGTGTCGGAAAGAAGCTCCGCAAACCCGAGGATCCCGTTGAGCGGGGTGCGCAGCTCATGGCTCATCACCGCCAAAAATTCGCTCTTCGCGCGGTTGGCGGATTCCGCCCGGTCGAGGGCGTCGAGCAGGTTGGCCTCCAGGGATTTCCGGTCGGTAATATCCTCCTTGATCGCGATGTAATGCACGATCTCGCCCTCGGGATTGTGGACCGGCGAGATCGTGGCCGACTCCCAGTACAGCGTCCCATCTTTCCGACGGTTGTGAAACTGCCCCCGCCAGGTTTGTCCGGACGTGATCGTCGCCCACATGTGCCTGTAAAACCCGGCGCTCTGCTCCCCGGCATTGAGGATGCGTGTGCTCTGGTTCATCGCCTCCTCCTTCGAGTAGCCGGTGGAGACCTCGAAGGCGGGGTTCACATATTCGATCTTCCCCTGCGCGTCGGTGATGACGATCGTGTTCTCGCTCTGCTCCACCGCGATCCGAAGGTTTTGGAGCTCCTCTTCCGCCCGCTTGCGGTCGGTGATATCAGTGATGATCCCGTACCAAAGCGTCCCGCCGTCTTCCGTGCGTTCAGGAACGGCTTCGCAATGCCGCCAGCGCAGCCCCTGCTGCGGAAGATCCACCCGAAAGTCGCAGCGGAAGTGCGCGAGCGTTCTGGCAGACTCCTGAATGTCCGCAACAACCCGGTCGCGGTCGAGGGAATGCAGGCGGGCGAAGACCGGGGTCGCATCTTCACGGACCTCCTCGGGAGTCACCTCGTAGATATCAGCAATGCCAGGGCTTGAAAACGGGAACGCGGACCTCCCGTCCGGGAACAGGCGGTATTGGTAGACAACGCCCGGAACCTGGCTCGTCAACTTGACGATCATGGCATGGTTTTGTTTCAGAGCGTCTGCCGTTCGCCGGCGCTGGGAGATGTCGTCCAGCACACCAACCATATGGTCCACGGTCCCGTCCGGCTTTCGGACGCAGCCGACGGATAGCTCGGTCCAGATCACCCGGCCGTCCTTGCGGAAAAACCGTTTCTCGATCCTGTAGTGGGAGATTTCTCCGGCCAGGAGCCGCTCGAACTCAGCCATGTCCGCGGCCAGATCGTCAGGGTGGGTCATCTCCACCCAGGTCTTGGTCACGATCTCCTCATGGGAATATCCCAGGATTTCGCAGAGCCGGTCATTAACGGCGACCCAACCCTTGTCCAAGGAGGTGATAAATTTTCCGTGAAGAGGCAGCTCGAAGTAGCTCCGAAACCGGCTCTCGCTGGTCCGGAGGGCTTCCTCCGTCGACTTGAGTTCGGTGATGTCGGTTCCGCTGCAGCGGACCCCAAGCGAGTTTCCCGATTGGTCGTAAACCGGCTGCCAGGAAACGCTCAGCCAGAACTTCCTGCCGTTTCGGTGAAGGCACCGGATCTCGAGGTTCTCCCCGCAACTGCCTCGCAGGGCAGACTCCAAAGTCGAGACCGCCATCCCGAGATCCTCTACGGCGACGACCGTTGAGATAAAGTCCGGCATCGCAAGGATCTCAGCCGGGGAATACCCGGTGAACCGCTCGACGGCTGGATTGACCCAGACATGCTTTCCATCCGGGCCGAACCAACATTCCCAGTTGGTGGTCGAGTCCGCGATAATACGGAATTTTTCCTCGCTCTCGGCAAGCACCCGACGAGCCTCCTCGCACTCCGCCAGGGACAAGGGCGTCTCTCCACTTGTGAGTTTTTCCTGCACAGCCCCAGCATCCTAGGAGACCGCCCGGGGGATGACAATTCGTATATTTTAGCCTGCCGCAGGCGGGATGCAGCTTTTTACTTCCAGGCTAGGATCCCCTTCGCCCAGGCCCAGACGAGGCCCTCGGCGAGAAGGAAAAGGAACACCATGAGGGACAGGAAGGCAGAGACAGGAAGGTCGAGGAAGGCGGCCGCAAACGGCAGAAGGAATACGGTTTCGACGTCGAAGATCAGAAAGACGAGCGCGTAGAGATAGTAGTGGGACTGGAATTGGACGCGGGCCGGGCCGGCGGATTCGATCCCGCACTCGTAGGCGCTCTGCTTGTCGTGCCCGGGCTTGGCGGGCGAGAACAGCCGGGCCCACGCCCAGGCCATCGCGAGTGGGATCAGAGGGAAAACCACCGCGACGGCGAGAAAGATCGTGAGGAGGAGGTAGTCGTTCGTCATGGCGTTTGTGATGGCACGGCTGCGGGATGCGCGGCGCGCTCAAGCGGTGAGAGGAGGAGGTTCGGGAAGAAGCCGAGGGCAAGTACGGCGAGCGCGAGGACCGCAACGACGATGCGCGAGGCGGAGGATCGGGCGGTCATGCACGCAGGACCAGGCACCACAAAGACATGCTTCAGGACGATCAGGTAGTAGTAGAGGGAGATCGCGTTTGCCGCGAGCGCCAGGACGACCAGCCAGAGCATGCCCGGGTTCCCGAGCGCCGACGAAAACAGGAAAAACTTCCCGAAGAACCCGGCGAGCGGCGGGATGCCGGCGAGCGAGGCGAGGAAGACGAGCAGGCAGATCGCGAGGGCGGGCGACGATCGGGCGAGGCCGTTGAAGTCATCGACACGGGATCCCCCGCGCTCGCGCTCGACGACGAGCACCAGGCCGAACGCCCCGGCGGTGGTGATGGCATAAACCACAACGTAAAAGAGCACGGCGACGAAGCTGGCCGGTTGCCCGGAGGCAAGACCGAGCAGGAGGTAGCCGGCATGCGCGATGGCTGAATAGGCCAGAAGACGCTTCACGTTGGATTGCACGAGCGCCGCGATGTTGCCCAGGACGATGGAGGCCGCCGCGATCAGGGCCAGGAGCAGGGACCAGCCGGGCAGCGCCGGCGAGCCCGCCCACGGCGGGAAAGCAGATGTCAGGAGCTTCGCCAAAAGAAAAATACCGGCCACCTTCGAGCCGGATGCGATCAGGGCGGCGGCGGCTGTGGGAGCCCCCTCATAGACATCCGGGGCCCAGAGCTGGAACGGAACCGCTGCGACCTTGAACGCCAGCCCGCCGAGGGCAAGCGCGATCCCGATCAAGAGCAGCGGGTCGGCCGGACCAGAAAACCTCGCGATCTCCGCGAGGTGGGTTGACCCCGTCACCCCGTAGATCAGGCTGAACCCGTAGAGCAGGAACGCGGCGGATACGCTCCCGATCAGGAAATATTTCAGCCCGGCCTCGGCGGAGGATCGCCCGGATTTTTGAAATGCCGCCAGGACGTAGAGCGGGATGCTTGTGAGCTCGAGCGCGAGAAAGATCATGAGCAGGTCGTCGGTCGCGCAGAGCAACATCATTCCCACCGCACCAAATAAAATCAGCGCCAGCGACTCCGCAAAATGCCTTTCAGGAAACGTGTCGGCCGCATAGACAACCGCCACGAGCGCAAGCGCGAGGATCACGAGCTGAAACATCCGGGAGAGCGGGTCGACGGCGACCATCCCGTGAAGAAACGAGCCGTTCATCGGAAACAGCAGGCCCGACCCCGCAGCCAGG
This sequence comes from Terrimicrobiaceae bacterium, assembly GCA_041749755.1. Taxonomy (GTDB): domain Bacteria; phylum Verrucomicrobiota; class Verrucomicrobiia; order Chthoniobacterales; family Terrimicrobiaceae; genus QYQL01. The sequence goes on from JBGTAT010000162.1 coordinate 4,723, forward strand.
AGGCCGCCGAACAGCGTCGCCGCTGTGATCGGCTTGCGCGCCTTCGGCACGGAGACGCCGAGGCCGAGGACGGCGAGCGCGGTGAGAACCAGGATTGCTTGCGGCGCCAGAACTTGGAGGATCTCGCTCATCATTTCACCCCCTCCCGAAGAAGGTTTTGCATCAGAGGGCTCTCGAAGCTGCGCAGGATCGGATCCAGGAGGACGGACGGGAAGAGGCCGATGGCGAGCGTCGCCGCCATGAGCAGCAGCGCCCCCAGCTTTTCCGGGAGGGTAATGGGAGCGAGCGAACTGGGCGCATCTTCGAAAGTTGGAAAAATGGGCTCCGCCTTGAGGAATCTTGTTGGGAGTTCCGCATTTATGCGGTGGATTTTTGCATAGCCGCGCAGGCTGCCGCCGCCTGAAGGCGGAACTCCGAACCCGGAAGCCCTCCGCCTGACAGACGTGCAACTTTCGGAGATGCGCCCGAGCGAACTCCCGCCGGCAGCGGAGGGTTGGCCGTCAGGATGGGAAGGAAAGAACGTTTTCTGAAGAGCTCGCAGCGTGAATGCCACGGTGACCACGACCCCCAAGCCGGCGGGGATGAGAAACAGGGGGAAGGCCTGCCAGGCCCCTTTGAGGATCGTAAACTCGGCGATGAAGCCGCTGAACCCCGGGAGGCCCATCGAGGCAACCGAGGCGACAGTGAAGGTGAGCGCCGCAAACGGGATCGCCTTCGAAAGGTTCATGCGCCCGAGCTCGGCCATGTCGCGCGTATGGGTCCGATCATAGATCATCCTCCCCACAACCGCGAAGAGCAGCCCTCCGATGATCCCGTGCGAAAACATCTGGAGCACCGCGCCGCCCAGGCCGGCAATATTCAACGTCATCAGGCCGAGCAGCACGAACCCCATGTGCGCGATGCTCGAGTAGCCGACCGTAAATTTCAGATCCCGCTGCGAGAGCGCGACCAGCGCGCCGCCGACGATCCCGGCCACCGCAAGCACCGCAAACGCCGTCCGCCATTGGTCGAGGCCCTGCGGAAAAACTGTCATGGCGACACGCAGGGCGGAGTACGAACCGAGCTTCATGACCACGCCGGCGAG
>JBGTAT010000163.1:0-25817 GCA_041749755.1 Terrimicrobiaceae bacterium
GGCCATGCCGACTTCGTGCGCGGTGCCCGACTTTCCAAAGGCGGGCGCACGATTATCGTGATGCCATCGGCCACCAAGGGGATTTCAAAAATCGTCCGCAAGGTCGACCAAGTCACAACCTCCCGCATGGATGCCCAATACTTCGTCACGGAATATGGCTGCGTGAACCTGCTCGGTCTCAACAACGAGGACCGCGCCAAGGCACTCATCGGCATCGCCCATCCGGACCATCGCGACGACTTGACCAAGCAGGCCAGGGAAATTCAGATGATTTCCTGATCCAAGTCCCGCCCTGGAAAATCCGGATTACACCAAATCCCCCGCAGGAAAAGTGATCCGGAGATGTCAAGTAGTGAGCTATTTGGGGGGCACGGGGTGCGCTTGAAAGTGGTGTCGGATTTTAAGCGCCACTCTGCGAAATGATCCACAGGCAGCCAAGAAAAGGGTCAGGGGAGGCTAGTAGTGGAAGGCTACCCTGGGCATTCCCGCGGCCCGGTGTTCACCTTGGGCGGCGGGCTTCAACACGAGGTGCTAAGCCGCCGCTTTGGGCGCTGCGAAGCCGAGGGCGAGGAGGGACATCCCGCTGAAGAGTGAGTTGATGCCGAAGAGGAGGCCGAGGACGAACGTGGAGTCGGCGGGCCAGCGGTTATAAACCATGATGCCGAGTACGAGGGCGGCGATGCCGTTAATGAGCGTCCAGACCCACCCGGCATTGCCGCGGAGCTGGATGGCTCCGACGATCGTGAAGACACCCTCGACCGCAAGGTAGATTGCCAGGACGAGCGTGATGATGGCGACGCTGGAGCCGATGCACTGGAGGAGGATGATGCCGGCCGCGATGCGGATGACCCCCGAGAGGCCTTCGAGGACGCGGTGTCCGGAGTGCTTGCCGAAGATCGCGAGGAAGAGGGCGATGACGCCGCTCACGAGGGCAAAGATCCCGAGCAGCTGAGCGATGACGAGCGAGAAAAGGAGCGGGCTGCCCATCGCCATAAACCCGACAAAGATCGAGAGGAGTCCGCCGGCGATGAGCCATCCTTTGCTGGCGGCGATGGGATGCGGGGCGGGTGAGGGAGCGGCTTCGGTTGTCATAGTTGGGAGCTTGTGTACCAGCCGGTCTTGCCCGCGTCACGAAGAACCTTCCTCAGACTTTGACACGCTCGATCTCGGCCCCGAGGCCGTTGAGCTTCTCATCGATCGACTCGTATCCGCGGTCGATATGGTAAACCCGGTTCACCTCGGTGATCCCGTCCGCCTGGAGTCCGGCGAGCACCAGCGCTGCGGACGCACGGAGATCGCTGGCCATCACCGGCGCCCCGCCCAGGGCGGCCACGCCATGGATGATTGCCGTCGGCCCCTGGAGCTCGATGTTGGCACCCATGCGCTTGAGCTCGGCCACGTGCATGAACCGCTGGGGAAAGACGTTGTCCGTCACCACGCTGATCCCGTCAGTCGTGGTGAGGAGGGCGCACATCTGCGCCTGCATGTCGGTGGGAAAGCCGGGGTAGGGGAGGGCGTCGAGCTTGAGCGGACGCCGGGCACCATTCGGGCGGAGCGTGATTTTTGTCGCCTCCGTCTCGATGAGGAATCCAGCTTGGGCCAGCGGTTCGGTGACGGCGCGAAGGTGTTCCGGCTGCACCCGTGTAAGCGTGACCCCGTCCCCGCAGATCGCGGCGGCGGCGAGAAACGTGCCGGCCTCGATGCGGTCGGGAATGACCTCGTGCTCGGCCCCGTGCAGTTCCTTGACCCCCTCGATAATAATCCGCCGGGTTCCGGCCCCCTCGATCTTCGCCCCCATGGCGATCAGAAAATTTGCGAGGTCCACGACCTCCGGTTCTTCGGCGGCTCCATCGATCACGGTCGTCCCGTCGGCCAGGACGGCGGCCATCATGACGTTGTCGGTCCCGAGCACGGTGGAGCCGAATTTTCCGCGCAGGTTGATCATTGCGCCCTTGAGCTCCGGGGCGAGGACCTTGACATTGCCGGACTGGACGCGAACCGCAGCGCCGAGCGCCTCGAAGCCCTTCAGGTGGAGGTCGATCGGGCGGTCGCCGATGATGCAGCCGCCGGGGAGCGAGACCGTCGCCTCCTTCTCGCGGCCGAGCAATGGTCCCAGGATGCACACAGAGGCGCGCATCTTCCGCACGATGTCGTACGGTGCGTCGGTGATCACGCTTTCCGCCTTGATCTTCACGACCCCGCTCGCGCGCTCGACCTCGCAGCCCAGCTCGCTGAGGATCGTCAGCATGTAGTGGATGTCGCTCAGGTCGGGGACCCTGGAAATCACACAGGGTTCCTTCGTGAGCAGGGTGGCCGCCAGGATCGGGAGCGCAGAATTTTTTGAGCCGCTGATTTTGACGGAGCCGCTGAGCCGGCGGCCCCCGTGAACGAGAATTTTATCCATGTCTGGCGATGATGAACCTTTCGATCTGTTGATAGTCCCGGTGCGCCGAGATGTCCCGAAAATTGTGGTGCTGGAGGATTTCGCAGACCGCCTGGGCTTGGTCGTGCCCGATCTCGAGGGCGAGGAGCCCGCCCGGGGCGAGCTTGTGGGTGGCCTCCTCGGCGAGCCTGCGGATTAGTTCGAGCCCGTCCAGCCCTCCATCGAGCGCCATCGCCGGGTCATGTTGGACCTCGCGGGAGAGGCCGGCCAGATCACCTGCGGGAATGTACGGCAGGTTGGCGACGATAGCATCCGCACTTCCCGAAAACTCGGCGAGGAGGTCGGAGCTGAGAAGGTCAACCCGCTCCGCCAGCCCGTGGCGGGCCGCATTCTCGCGGGCGAGCGCCAGCGCCTCCGGCGAGGCGTCGCCTCCAAAAACGCTGGCCTCCGGGCGCTTGAGGGCCAGAGTCAGTGCGATGACCCCGCTGCCGGTTCCGATGTCCCAGAGCACGTTCCAAGCAGGATCCTTCAGGACCAGCTCGACGAGCTGCTCGGTTTCCGGCCGAGGGATCAGCGCGCGGGCGTCGGTCGCGAACGTCCATTCTAAAAATTCTACTGTCCCGAGCAGGTGCTGGAGCGGAACCCCTTCGGACCGGCGGCGCACCAACTCGCGAAGAGGCGCACGCTCGACCTCGCCTAGCGGACGCTCGAAATCCAGATAGAGGTCGATCCGCTTTTTTTTGCCGAGCACATGGGCCAGGAGGTGCTCGGCATTGAGGCGCGGGCTCGCGACATCCTGCTTGCGCAGGTACTCGGTCGCGGCGGTCAGTACTTCAAGGACGGTCATGTCGGGTTCCAGAATCGCTGATCGTACCTGAACTGCGTCCGGGGGATGTAGAGAAATTTTCATCCCAGGCTGGAAAGTGGCCTCGTGGAGGCCCCCTGCGTCACCTTTTGCCGGGATCGCCCTCCTTCGCTCCAGTGAGCTGCCGCAGGAGCTGGCGGGCTTGCGGGTGTCCGGGCGAGATGGCGAGGGCTTTTCTGGCGGATTCGGCGGCTTTCGGAAGGTTCTTCATCCGGAGGTGGATCGTGGCTAGAGCGAAGGCCGGGTCCGGGGATTCCGTCAGGAGGGCCTGCGCTTTTTGCAGGGCGGAAATTGACGCGTTCATGTCCCCATAGCCGGCTTCGGCAAGGCCGAGGTTATACCACGCGCGCCCGAAATCCGGGGAGAGCGAGACGGTGGTGCGAAGGAGCTCCAGCGAGCGCTTGGAGTTCCCGAGCTCGGCTTCCAGCAGGGCGAGCGAGTAGGCGGTATCCGGGTTGCGCGGGTCTTCGGCCAGCGCCTTGTCGAAGAGAGCCTTCGCTTTTGGAAGGGTCCCGGATTGATACATAAGTTGGGCGGTCTGCTGGAACATTCCAGCGGAAGGGTCCTTGGAGGTGGCGAAGGCCGCCCAGCGCTCCATCTCCGGCAGGCGGTTTTCCACGGCCGCGAGGCGCGCCTGATTGAACGCCCCGATGGGTTGATCGCTGGCATTGAGGAGATAGGCTTCGATTTCCTTCCGGGGCGCGGGGGGGAGGGTTTGGCGGTTCATGAGAACCTGCCAAGAGGCGCTGAGGCGGACGTTTCGCGACGGATCCGAGGTGGCGGCCTGCAAGAGATCCGGCGGGGAGCTTTGCAATCCCCTAGCCGCCGCCGCCCGGACGAGCGGGCTCTTGTCAGCCAGGGCCCCCGCAAGAAATTCCCGCACCGTGGGATCCTGCTCCCGGCCCTCGAGGATCGAGACGAGCGAGGCCCGCCAGGCCGCATTCGGCTCGGAACTGGCGAAGTCGAGGATTGGCCGGGTCACCGACGGATCGCCCGCCCGGGCACGGCCGATCAGCCGCGCCCGCTCGCGCGAGGGGCGCTCCATTTTTTTTCCCTACCATTCCTCGGTCCAATAGATCGCCCAGTCCGTGGACTGGTCGCTGTGGCAGCGGTTGCAGGAGTTCGGGATGCCAAGCTCTTTGGTGAGCTGCGGATCGGGGATCGTGAACCCGTGGTCCCGCCGGGGATCGCGGGCCATGTACGTGGTCTGCGGCATGTGGCACTCGACGCAGCGGTTGCCCGCGCTGCCGACCGCATGGTGGCTGTGGGCGGGAGCATCCGGGATCGGGGTGGCTCCTCGCTGTCCGGGAGGCGAGTGGCACGACATGCACATGGCATTGTTTTCAACGGGCAGCTTGAGCTTCCCCGAGTGCGGATTGTGGCAATCCAGGCACGTGATGCCCGCATGGCCCATCTTGCTGGTGAGAAACGAGGCGTATTCAAAATTCTCGTCCCGAACCTGTCCGTCCGGGTGGTAGATGTCGGTCAGGTCGGGAAGGGTCAGGCGGAAGTGGTCGTCGAAGTTTTCGCCCGGATGGAATTTTCCGGTGAGCTCCTCGCGGCGCGAGTGGCACGAGGCGCAGCTCGACATGACCTGTGCAGGATCGAGGCGCACCGGAGCCGTCGGATTTGCCGCGTGGCCTTCCAATGAGCCGTGGCACTGCGCGCAGGAAATCCCCATCGCCGCCCACGTGGAGGCGTACGAATCGGTGGCCACATCAAAGTTTTTTTCAAAGCTGGTCGTGTGGCAATACGCGCATTGCGAGTTCCAGTTCATACCCTGGTTTTTCCAGAACCCCCACTCGTGCGGCTGGCGCGGCTCGCCCTGAAAAATGTCAAACCAATCGCGCTTTTTCGGATCGTATGCCGGGTTGATGACCTGGAGCCGCCCGCCGGGGAACGGGGTCAGGTATTGGATGAGCGGCTCGACTCCGATGACCGCCACCGCGCGATGGAAGGATGGGGGATTGTCCAAAAGGCTCTGCCTAACGACGAAGCGTCCCCGCTGCTCCGAGACCTCGGTTGTCAGAAGCCCCTCCCGAAACGTCCGGGTGGGATTGAACGCCTTATCATCGAGCAGCGGGCTTACCAGCCGGTTGGCATGAGCGTGCTGCGAATGGCTCCAGTCCTCAAACTGCTCCAGGTGGCAAGCCTTGCAGTCCTGCGCCGCAGCGGGTGGGAACGAGGATCGCCTCATCAGATCGGCGGGCAGAACGCCAGACACGGGCGCCGAACGCTCCCACTCCGGTGGCCGCAACACCCACCAAAGAAGCGCGCCGGCCGCGAGCAGCACCAGCCCGAGCGCAAACACCAAGAGACGATGGATTGGTGCACCGCCCATCGCCATCAGGCCGCCACCCTCGAAAGGGATCGGCTACCGCGCTTTACTTGGCGGCCAGAAATGGATGGGGGTGCACTCAAAGGCAGGAAGCTCGATTACTCCGGATCCTGCTTGGCCTTGCCGGCAAATTCCTCCAGCGAAATTTTGCCGTCGCTGTTTTTGTCTTTCTTGGCAAAAGACGCTTCCGCCTTGGCGGGATCCTTGGCCTTGCCGACAAATTCTTCCTTCGACAGGAAGCCGTCACTGTTCTTGTCCTTCTTTGCGAACGCGGCCTGCGGGTCCGGCTTTTCCTTGGCAGAGGTGGATTTATTGGTGTCCTGTGCATACACCGGAAGTGTGAGCGCCAGGGCGAGAGTGATGAGTAGTGTTGGTTTCATGCCATGCAATCAAACAATGCAGAACGAAAAAAGTTGCGGACCAATTGATAAAAGAAATTCCGATTTAAATACAGACTAAATTGGACGACAGGGAACGCTGCCCGGTCATGGGTCTGCCGGCCCTCCCAAGCTGGCAACTAGTGTAGGCCGCCAAGCGGAATGTATTTTATTCAAACACCTCTGATTGGGGATTCCCAATTGTTGATTTTTGATGGTGGGCTAGTGACGAAAATGCGGATCAACTCGTCTCATTCTGACCGCGCCGGGCGCCGTCACTTCAATATTCAAAACTCAACAATAATCAATCGAAAATTGCCTGCTTAACATGCGCTCTGTAAGGCGGCCTACACTGGGTTACTGAAGGACGCCGACCGAGCGCAACTGCCCGCGCTCCAGCGCAAAAATCTCCCGGCTCACCGGGTAGTTTGAGCTCAGGTATCCCGAGATAATAACCTCCCCCATTTTCTGGAATGCCTGATCCTGTTTGGAAAAGACCAGGATCTGGAAGCGGCTGGGCATGGCCACGAGCAGGTCCGGCCCGAGCGTCGAGGCGAAGGCCTCAGCAAATTCCGGCGCCAGGACGGCCGAGGCGGTCAGCGGGTTCTCCGAGTCGATCTGGGCGTATTGGATCACCCCGTTGCGGTCGCGGACAAACTGCGGCTTCAGCGACGCGAAGACGTCGCTCGCGGTCCGCTTCGCCTCCGGGCCGATCACCGCCATCGCCAGCGGGAGGGTCCGCTCGCGGCCGGCCTCCAGGCCAAGGATTTCGTTCTCAGAGACCCGGACCAGCGCGAGCACCGTGCGGTCGGAGCCTTCAATCGGACGGCGGACTTTGTAGTCCATGAACGAGGGCTCAACCATCCAGGCCCAGCGGGGCTCCCCAAATGCCGGGAGCGAAAAGATCAGAAAAAACAACAACGCCGGTTTGAGTTTTGTGCTGGCTCTGGTATGGATGCGCCGTGATTGCATTTCTTGAAGGAACGCTGGCGGAGTCCCTGCCGACCCAGATTATCGTCAACGTCCATGGCGTGGGATATCAGGTCGTCATCCCGGTTTCAAGCTACGAGAAGCTCCCGCAGCCAGGAGCTCCGGTAAAAATTCTGACCCACCTGACCGTGCGCGAGGATGCGCACATTCTCTACGGCTTTATGTCGGCCGGAGAGCGCGACCTCTTTCGTCTCCTCCTCAACCACGTCACGGGCGTCGGCCCCAAGATGGCGCTCGCCGTGCTGAGCGGGCTGCCGGTCGAAATGTTCAAGTCCGCGGTCGTCGCGGGCGACATCGCCGCCATTTCGAAGATCAGCGGCGTCGGAAAAAAGACGGCCGAGCGGATCGTCCTCGAGCTCAAGGACAAGGTCGGCGTCGCGGCCGAATGGGAAGCGTCGAGCGCGAAAAATGCGCCGAGCCCGGCGGATGCGATTGTCCACGATGCCGTGCTCGCGCTCATCTCGCTCGGTTACAAACAGGTCGAGGCGCACAAGGCAGTCAAGCGGGTCCAGGAGATCTCGGCCACTCCGCTCGGAGCGGAGGACCTCATACGCCAGGCTCTCAAAATCCTCTCATGACTCCTGAGGAAACCGCGCGCGCCATTCACGGGGCGCTTCCCGAAGGCGGGCTCTTCCACGAGAAGGACTGGAGGATCAGCCCGAGGCCGTTTGGCATTTCCCCGCAGCTTCGCGAGGAGCTCGACAAGCTCGGCTACCGGCTCCTGCTTTTTCTCCGCGCCTGCGACCAGCTCTACCGGCTCAGCGCTCAGGGCCGCCAGCCCGCCTGGGTGGCGGAGATCCTGGATCGCGGCAAACCCGCAGAGCTCGTCGCCTGGCAGCGCGAGCACGGGGCGGCGGGCGAGATCCCGAAGATCATCCGCCCGGATCTCGTGCTCACAGAAGACGGCTTTACCATCGCCGAAATCGATAGCGTCCCGGGCGGCATCGGCCTCACCGCCTGGCTCAACCAGGCCTATTCCGGACTCGGACACGACGTCCTCGGCGGGCCGGACGGCATGCTCGAAGGGTTCCGCGACATCCTTCCTGGAGGCGACATCATCGTCTCTGCCGAGGCCGCGACGTATCGCCCGGAAATGGACTGGCTTGCCGGACAGCTCAACCAAAAATTCGGCGACGACAAAATCTTCTGGCGGGTCTTGGATGCCGACCCGCGCGGCGACTGGCAGCCGCGCATCTACCGGTTTTTCGAGCTCTTCGACCTTGCGAACGTGCCCGCAGCCGCCCCCCTCCAGCAGGCTCGTGCCGCCCGCACGATCGAGATCACCCCGCCGATCAAACCCGCCCTCGAGGAAAAGCTTTGGTTTGCGCTCTTCTGGATCAAGCCGCTCGAGGAATTCTGGCGCCGCGAACTCGGCGAGCGCGCCCACCTTGCCCTCCAGAAAGTGATCCCCTACACGTGGCTCCTTGACCCGGAGCCCCTCCCCCGGCACGCCGTTCTCCCGCGCATTGACGCCCACTCGTGGGACGAGGTCGCCGGCTTCAGCCAGAAAAAGCGCCGGTTTATCCTGAAAATCAGCGGGTTTTCCGAGCAGGCCTGGGGCTCGCGCGGAGTCGTCGTCGCGTCCGACCTCCCGCAGAAAGAATGGGAGGCCGAGCTGCGCAGCGCACTCAACGACTTCCCCCACCGCCCGCATATCCTCCAGGAATTCCACCCGGGCCGGCTCGTTGAGGAACAGTTCTGGACGCCGGCCGGCGGCTCGATCCAGCCGATGCGCGGGCGCGTCCGCCTGTGCCCGTACTATTTTGTCGGACAGAAATCCGTCACCTGCGGAGGCGCGCTCGCCACGATCTGCCCGGACGACAAAAAGCTCCTGCACGGGATGCGCGACGCCATCCTCGCCCCGACCGGATGCTTGCCGCCATCAATCCGCTAGCGTAGCGTCCGCACCGATGAGAAAACGGGCACTGGAAGAAGCGAGATGGATTTTGGGAATACTGGCGGTCGCCTGGCTGGCGACATTGGTCCTGCTGCCCTTGGTCTCCGTGCTCCTGGCGATCGCGATCCTCTTCACCCTTTACTTTTTCCGGGACCCCGAACGAACCCCCCCGCCGGGCGAAGACATCGCGGTCTCGCCGGCCGATGGCCTCGTCACGACGGTCGATGAAGTCGAGGAGACGGAATTCCTCAACGCCCGGCTCCGGCGGGTCGGGATCTTCCTCTCCGTCCTCGACGTCCACATCAACCGGTCCCCGATCGCCGGCGAGGTCACCCACTCGGAACCGAAGCCCGGCAAGTTCCTCGACGCCCGCGATCCGAACTCCTCGCTCTGGAACGTCAGCCGCTCGTGGGTCATTTCCGGCCCCGTTGGCACCGTCCTCGTACGCCAGATCACCGGGGCCATCGCACGAAGAATCTGCCCGTGGGCGGTCGTCGGCGATCCCCTCGCCCGGGGCGAACGCTTCGGCATGATCCGCTTTGGCTCCCGCACAGAACTACTCGTCCCGATGAATGCAGAGATCCTTGTCCGCGTCGGCGACCGCGTCCGGGGCGGCGAAACCCCGCTCGCCCGCATGCCCAAACCACTCCAGCCATGAGCGAGCAGAACGAACCCAAGATCTACCTCCTGCCGAACCTCATGACCGCAGGCAACCTGTTCTGCGGGTTTGCCGCCGTGCTCCGGATCATCGAGGCGTCCCTGCTCGTCGCCGCCGGCCAAAGCGCCGGCACTCTTTACCACGAGTCCATCGCCTTCATCCTGGGCGCCTGCGTGTTCGACCTCCTCGACGGCCGCCTCGCCCGCCTCGGCGGACATGAGAGCATCTTCGGACGCGAGTTCGACTCGATCGCCGACATCGTCTCGTTCGGCGTCGCCCCCGCGCTCCTCGTCTACCAGATCGTCCTCCGCGACTTCCAAAAAACCGGATGGCTCATCGCGTTTTTCTTCCTCCTCTGCGGCGCCCTCCGCCTCGCCCGGTTTAACTGCATGACCGCCCCCCCCGGCGAAAAACCAGACAAGGATTTCCAGGGGTTCCCGATCCCCGCCGCCGCCGGCCTCATCGCCTCGCTCACCCTTCTTATGCTCTGGCTGCAGGCCGACGAACGCGCGATCGGCCCATGGAAGTTCGCACTCCCCGTCCTCCTGCTCTTCCTCTCGTTCATGATGTTCAGCCACGTCCGCTACCCCAGCTTCAAAGGCCTCAACTGGCGCACCCAGCGCTCCATCCCCGCCTTCCTCGGCCTCATCGCCCTCCTCGCCTTCACCGCGATGAACTACCGATGGATGCCAGCCGTCCTCTTCGTCTCCTTCCTGCTTTACGGCTTCGTCCGCCCCTTTATCTCCAAGGCCATCCGAAGCGAAATCGAAGAGGATCCCGACCCCAAGGAGGGGGCCTGACCGGCCGCCCCAACGGGGCTTCATCCCCTAGCCCAGGGCAAGCGCCAGCGCTGCCCTGGGTTTTTGATATATACGCCCCTGCCCTGTATGGGCAGCATCCCCAAAGGCCTTCGTTACCGTTCGGGCCTGATCAAAACCATCGCTTGCTTTCTCCATTCCCCCCCGTACATTGATTCCATTGGGGGCGTACTGGTTTCGACTTGAAGTATGAAACTTGGCCCGCATGCCGAGGATGATTCGTTGGCCTCGTAAAAAATCGGATCAAACAAAATAAATGCAGATTACGAAGATCTCGCTCTCGCGGCCTAAGTAGCCGTGACGTGTCCCGGCAGACGCCTGCTAAGCCGGGATGCGACGACAGCAGGCTAATTTTCCGCCGGGGTGGCCGCGGCGGGGGGTGAATCGATTTCGTGGCCGCTTGGGGGTGGGTAGCGTGGCGGTTCGCAGCTCCACCCCGAGCACAAAGATCGCCTAAGCATGTAGAAGGTTATGTAGATTGCTTGAAGGACAGGGGTTCGACTCCCCTCGCCTCCATCCTTCGCTCGCAGCGCAGCAAGAGCGAAGGCTGTCACGCCGGAGCCGCCGAACGGCGCGTAGGCGGACCCCCGTCGCTGCGAGACTACGGCTTGGCAAGCCAGCCTCAGAAACCCGAGACGAAAAGGCCGAATATCGCTCCGCGAAGGAATCCGTTGTAGAAGGGAAAATCTCCCCGAAATCCTCTCGCCCGGTTGCGCTGGAACGGCTATACCGTCACGTCATGCAGTGGATTGCCCCTTCCGAGAAAGACGCCGACAACGCAGCATTGGAAAAACGCCTCTGGGATGCAGCAAACCAACTCTGGGCCGGGGCGGGGCTAAAACAATCCGAATACTCGGAGCCGGTTCTCGGCCTGATCTTCCTCAGGTTTGCGGAGGTTCGCTTCTCCGCCCAGCGTAAAAAGCTGGAGGGCGATGCTCCGTCAGCGCCCAAACTTTCCCGGCGCGGTTCCCGCGTGGACGAGCCCGCCGCATATCATGCCGACGGCATCCTCTACCTCCCGTCAGCGTCCCGGTTTGACCACCTGCTGAATCTTCCCGAGGGGACGAATATCGGCCAGGCCGTCAACGACGCGATGAAGGCCATCGAACGGGACAATGCGCACATGGCGGGGGTGCTCCCCAAGGGCTACCAGATTTTCGATTCGCGCCTGCTCGCCGAGCTGATCAAGACGGTTTCCACCATTCCTGCCACGTTGGAGGGGGATGCTTTCGGAAAAATCTACGAGTATTTCCTCGGGACGTTCGCCATGAGCGAGGGCCAGAAGGGCGGCGAGTTTTACACGCCCCCGAGCATTGTCAGCCTTCTTGTTGAGGTCCTCGAACCCTACCACGGGCGCATCCTCGACCTGGCCTGCGGCTCCGGCGGCATGTTTGTCCAAAGTGCCCGCTTCGTCAGTGCCCACCGGAAAAACCCGGCCAGCGAGCTTTCGATTCACGGGCAGGAACGGGTGGACGCCACCGTGCGGTTGGCGCGGATGAACCTCGCGGTCCACGGACTCGAAGGCGAAATCAAGCAGGGCAACGCCTACTACGAAGATCTCCACCACTCGGTCGGGAGGTTCGACTACCTGCTCGACAATCCCCCTTTCAACGTCAGCGCGGTGGACAAGGAACGCCTCGCCTCCGATGTCGGCCCCGGTCGCCGGTTCCCGTTCGGCCTTCCGCGCACGGACAACGCCAACTACATCTGGATTCAGCTTTTCTACTCCGCCCTCGCGCCGAACGGTCGCGCCGGGTTCGTCATGGCCAATTCCGCCTCCGATGCCCGCTCATCCGAGCAGGAAATCCGCCGCCAGCTTATCGAAGCCCGTGCCGTTGACGTGATGGTCGCCGTCGGCCCGAACATGTTTTACACGGTCACGCTCCCCTGCACGCTCTGGTTCTTTGATAAAGGTAGGGGCGGATCGCCGAGCCGTCCGAAGAACCTGCGCGACACCGTCCTGTTTATCGACGCCCGCCATATCTACCGGCAGGTGGACCGGGCGCACCGGGAATGGACGCCCGCGCAGATTGGCTTCATGGGGAACATCGTCCGCCTCTATCGCGGCGAGGAACCCGACTTCACGCTCGGCGGTGAGGGTGCCCAAGCGAAGATTCAGGAGATATTCGGTTGTAGCGGCGGTGTGTCACCGTCGCAAAAATCCGGAAAGAAAAGCGCGACAGTCACAGAGTACCGCTACATCGATGTCCCCGGCCTGTGCCGCGCAGCCACGATCAAGGAAATCGAGGCGCAAGGCTGGTCGCTCAACCCCGGTCGTTACGTTGGGGTGGCTGCCGGGGAAGCCGTAAGCAACGAGAATTTCAAGGAACAGCTCGAAACGATGACCGAGGAACTCGAATCCCTCAACGCCCAGGCCCGCGACCTCGAACAAACCATCGCGGGCAATGTGGCGGAGATTTTGGAGGCATGAAGATGGCGACTGCCGTAGAGTTTGCAGAGGCTCCGTTCGAGATCATCGACGGAGACCGAGGCAAGAACTACCCGAAGCAAGGTGACTTCCTTGATTCTGGGCACTGCTTATTTCTTAGCGCCACCAATGTCACGAAGACCGGCTTCGATTTCTCTAACTGCCTGTTCATTGATGAACAGAAGGATGCCGCGCTCAACAAGGGTAAACTCCAGCGAGAAGACATCGTCCTTACTACAAGGGGGACTATCGGCAACACAGCGTATTTCAACCACACCGTTCCCTTTGAGAATCTTCGGTTAAACTCCGGGATGGTAATTCTGCGGTGCGATAAAGCGAAAATGTTGCCTGCGTATTTGTATCACTTTCTTCGCTCCCCGAGCTTTTTTTCCCAAGTGAACTCTCTGAGGAGTGGCGTTGCCCAGCCGCAACTTCCGATTCGAGACATGCGGCGCATAAAGCTCCCGCTTCCCCCGCTGCCGGTGCAACGGCAGATCGCGGGCATCCTGTCGGCCTACGACGAGCTGATCGAAAACAGTCAGCGACGCATCCGTCTCTTGGAATCGATGGCCCGCGCCCTCTACCGTGAGTGGTTCGTCCACTTCCGTTTCCCCAGCCACGAACAGCTCCCGCGTGTCGCTTCCCCCCTCGGGGACATCCCCCAAGGATGGGAGGTGAAGACCGTGAAAGACGTGTCAGCTGTCACCTACGGCTTTCCGTTTGCGTCGAAGAAATTCAATACAGACGGCATCGGCACGCCCGTCATCCGCATCCGTGACATTATGGACGGCTCTATCAACACGTTCACGGACGAAGAAGCCGAGCCGAAGTATCACATCAAGAACGGTGACATCCTTGTCGGCATGGACGGTGATTTCCACATGTGCGTCTGGTCCAGTGGCCCCGCCTTCCAGAACCAACGAGTCGCCAAGTTTGAATCGAACGGTGAAATCGGCAACTACCACCTTTTCCTCGCGTTGGAGTTGCCGATTCAGACTTGGAACAAGTCCATCGTCGGCACAACGGTCGCCCATCTCGGCGATATGCACATCAAGACGATTCAGATTGCATGGCCGCCTGCGAAGATTCTGGCGAAGGCCCGCAAGGTTCTTGAGCCGATGTCACAGCAAATCATCGTCCTGAAACGTCAAATCCAAAACCTCCGCCTGACCCGCGACCTGCTGCTGCCGCGTCTGCTATCGGGGCAGGTATCACTCAACTCGAAAAAATCATGACACTACGCCAACAACTTGTAGCCGACCGCGTCGCAAATCTGGTGACCTCCATCGGAATCTCGCAGGACGAGGCGTTCGAGCGATTCGTTCATTCCCTCGTGACGGGACAGAGCGTCCACTCCCTTGACCCTGCCGACTGGGTGGATGGAAGCCAGGACAAACAGATCGATCTCATCTCCATCGAAGAAGAGGATGATGAAGCAGAGATTTCCATAATCTCCGCCAAGTTCACCGATGGATTCTCTTCCAACGCCATCATCCTGATGCGCAACGGGCTTGATTGGATGCTCAATCGCCCGAGAACTGAAGTCGCGACAATATCAAACCAAGCGTTCCGCGATAAGATTTCGGACGTTCGTTCCGTATTGTCCGGCATTGGCCCGTCAAATATCCGCGTGCGGTGCTACTTTGTAACGAATGGACTAATTTCCTCACTTAGCACGGAATACCAGCAGGAAGCCAGGGGGATTTTGGCGGAGTACGACAATCAAACCTTCGCTGAGTTTACTTTTGAGACTCTAGGTGCTGACGAGTTGGTCGCCCTCATCAATCGCACCGAGAGAAGAAATCGCTCTATTGATGCTGATGTGACTATTCGCTATGACGCAAACACTCCTTCGCTGATTCGCTACCAGACTCAAGGCCTCAAAGGAATCATCTGCACGGCTGCAGCGCGCGACATCGCAAACCTTGTTATCGCCGACCCGGGCGGCGCACTCTTCGATTCGAATATTCGCCGGTTTTTGGGGAAGGGGCGGTCAGTCAACGCAGACATCTTAAAGACGGCAACCGATGCTGGTTCCAGTTACCTATTCTGGTTCCTGAACAATGGCGTGACCATAGTCTGTGATAGTTGTGACCCGGTTACCGACCCGGACAAACCGATGGTCAAAATCAACAACCTCCAAATCGTCAACGGCTGTCAAACCGCTACCGCACTGGCTCATGCTGCTCGCGACGGAACACTGAGGACTGATACGAGAGTGCTCCTGAAAATATTCGAGACCACAGACCCCACGCTCGCATCACGAATCGTCCTGACCACAAACAACCAAAACCGCATAAGCACGCGAGACCTCAAGGCAAACGATGCTGTGCAACAGGATATGCAGCGCAGCTTTGAACGCTACAACCTTCTTTACGAGCACAAGGTCAACCAATACGCAACCACCATTCTGGCGGCAGGCCAACGGATCGTTTCCAATGAGGATGTTGGGCAAGCGTACCTTGCTATCGCGCTAAAAAAGCCGGGCGACGCCCGCCGACGAAAATACAAAGTATGGACAGACAATTACGGAGACATTTTCAGCGGCAGCAGCGTTGAGCCTCACGTCATTTGCCTTCTGCTTTACCAGACTGCCAACGACTGGGCGAAGACGCTTCGTCGCTCGGCAGGAGTCAGCGAATTGCGCCGCAAGCTCATTAACAACGGACTTCTCCACATCGCGCGGATCGGCGCGTTTCTGTGGCGTGGTGGCGATTCTTTTGCGCAACCTACGGTCACGCTCCAAGAGCAAATCACGACACTACAAACAACGCCCTCAATCGTGAAGATACACTTGGACAATGGGCTGAATTGTCTGGAGGCGCTAGTCAACGCAAACCCGGGTTTTGTGAACGATGTGGACGGGGCGCTTAAATCGGCGTTGCTCGAAACCGCAATCACCCGCTCCCTTCACACCCCTCCAGTGCTCGTTCCGGTTGCTGCGCCGGCCACAGTTGCATCGCCGTCAACTCCGTAACCGCCATGCCTCATGCCCACACTGAAGACCAGTTTGTCGAGCAGCCCGCCATCGAGTGGTTCGCGGAGCTTTTCCGGAACGGAGGGCGATCATGAACGGGTTGCTGGTCAGGGTCGGCATCGATTCGACGGATGGCCGCTGGAACGCTCCGATGCGGTTGGCGTCCGGCGAGTTTGCCTATGTCACAATCACCGACACGAAGCCGCTGCGCGACGGCATGACCCGCCGTTACGACGAGTTCATTCCTGTGGCGAAACGCTTTGGCGAGCAGTTGCCGTCCGATTTATTCGGCACTCCGACGCATCTTGATCCTGATTTCGACCATCTGACCTATGGCGACCAAGGCCAACGCGGAAAGCGCATCACATCACTGCTGACCGCCGGCGACTTGCTGGTGTTCTTTGCGGCCCTGCGTCCGGTGGATGGCCCGGCGCGACCGCTCATCTACGCGCTCATCGGTTTGTATGTGATTGAGGTAATTGTCCCGGCAAAGTCCGTTCCGAAGTCGCGCTGGGCTGAAAATGCCCACACACGCCGCGTGCCGGGCGACGGGGACATTGTTGTGCGAGCGAAACCCGGCGTATCGGGCCGTCTGCGGCGCTGCATTCCAATCGGCGAGTTGCGCGACCGGGTCTATCGCGTGCGCAATGACCTCCTGGACGCCTGGGGCGGCCTCGACATCAAGGACGGCTACATTCACCGCAGCGTGAGGTTGCCCGCTTTCCATGATGCCGCAAAATTCCACCGCTGGTTTCTCGCACAGAGGCCGGAACTGGTGGCGGAGAACAATCCTGCATGAGTGAGAGGCATTTCATCGTCATGCTCCGGCGCCCACGCAAGAACGACCCGCGCACCGACCCGTTCTGGGAATTCGGCAGTTTCGGTTGCACCGGTTGCCACGGGAAGAACCTGCTGCATCCGAAGAATTGCCAGATTCGCAATGGCGACCGCCTGGCATTTGTCCAAGGCGGGCAACGTGGCGCTCGCCTCTTGCTCGTGACCCCGCCTGTCGAACGTATTGACCACGTTGGCGGCAGCCCGAAGGGCCGCGTGGAGTTGCGGTGGGATTCAAGCCAGAAACCTTTTCGCTACGAATGTGCTCCGTCACTCTTCGAGTCGCCTGCTCCCGGCAAGACCGGATTGTTTCCCCGGCTGGCTGAATTTCTTGCTCACACTGACCGAGCCACAATTGATGCGAAGTTTGCCAGTCGGTTCCGTGCTCGCACCAGTTCGCTTGAATCGGCAATCGCCGACGAATTGGAATCCGGGTTTAATGCCAAGGTGAAGAAAGCGGAGAAGTCCGACTTCATCGCCAGCTACGATGACGCTCTCCCTTGGTGTGATTGTCCATGCTCCGACAGCGAGCGGGAGCGCAAGTATCAGCAACTCTTGGGAGAATTGAAGAACCCGGTCGGCGTTCCGCTGCGGAAAAAGGGTTGTTGCAAATGAGCATTCACGCCTACACAGAAGACCAGCCTGCCGAGCACTCCGCCACCACCGCCGCACCCATTTCAGGAAAATGGCGGGTTTCAACCGGCGTTGAAAACCGTTATTCAGGTGAAACGCCTGCCGGAAAGGTTGGGTTCAGCGTAAATGAGTGGCTGCCGGCCATGCGATTTAAGTCATTCATTTTAAACATGTTCTTATTTGAGTAGAAAACGTCCCCATGAAAGCCTGGATGACCAAAGCATTGGAGTTGCTCAAGGGAAGCCTTGAGCCCCCGAAACACGAATTGAACGAGTTGGACTGGAAGGCTGGGCTGTCCCCGGACAAAAAGCGGCTGACGGAGCATCTGTCGGCATTCGCGAATCATCCGGGTGGCGGCTATCTGGTTTTCGGAGTGGACAACACAGGATCGCCGGTGGGGGTGGACAAGGAGACGGTCGAGACAACAGTAACCCAACTGGCCAACCTCGGGCGAATGGGGCTTGAACCTCCTGTGGCTTTGGATCATGCGGTCGAGGCATACGAGTCGGTGAGACTGCTTTTCGTGCATGTGCCAGAGTCGCCGGTAAAACCAGTCCATCTTCGGGGCAAGGGGCTGGAACATGCGTTTATCCGCTCTGGCGGCACGACGCGGAATGCTTCACGGCAGGAGGTCGGCACATTGATGCTGAACAGTCGAACGCCGCACTGGGAGGAATTGCACGCATCGGTGTTGCTCGACGATACGGAGTTTGCCGAAAAACTGAATGTCGAGCCGATTTACAAGATGCTGGAACGTCCAGAGCCTACGACACCGGAGGAGGTGTTGGCATGGATGTCGGGAGAACGATTCATCGCACGGGAGCCCGCTGGTGGGGGATACATCACGAATCTGGGTGTGATTGCGGCCGCAAGAAAACTGTCAGACTTTCCAGATTTGAGCCGCAAGGCGGTGCGAGTGGTGGTTTATTCCGGGTTGAACAAGGCGACGACCAAGACGGAGCAGGAGGGGGTAAAGGGATATGCGGTCAGTTTCCAAGGTCTGTTGCAGTTCGTGATGTCGCTGCTCCCTCAGAGTGAGGTCATCGAACAGGCGTTGCGCAGGAAACGGACGGTCTATCCGGAGATTGCCCTTCGCGAAATCATCGCCAACGCACTGATTCACCAGGATTTTTCTGTCTCTGGAGCAGGCCCGCTGATTGAAATATTTGATGACCGGATCGAGGTCTCGAATCCCGGCGGTCTGCTGCCGTCCAAACGCCTGGATCGTCTCATCGGAACACAGCCAGAATCCCGGAACGAACAACTGGCAAGGGCATTCCGTCGCTACAAGATTTGCGAGGAGCGCGGGTCGGGGTTGCTCAAGGCGGGCCTCCAAGTGGAGCTTTACGGGTTGCCGCCCATTGATTTTGCGGCCGGACCGAATCATTTCAAGGTGATGCTGTTCACCCCCCGCACATTTGCTCAGATGTCGTCCCGTGAGCGTTTGGAAGCCTGCTACCAACATGCCGTCTTGAAGCATTATTCAGATAGTGCCATGACGAACAAATCGTTGCGCGAGCGGTTGAAGATGTCGGAAAAACAGCGCTCGATGGTATCCGTGCTCATCCAGGAGGCCATCGACAAAAAATTGATTCGCGCTGCCGACCCCACCAACAAGTCCAGAAAGTTCGCCGAGTATCTGCCGTTCTGGGCATAGGGGTGATCAAAAAATGCCGACACACGCCTACACCGAAGACCAGCTTGTCGAGCAACCCGCCATCGGGTTGTTCGCGGAGCTCGGCTGGCAAACGGTGTCGGCGATGGAGGAAACCTTCGGCACAAACGGCACGTTGGGGCGCGAGACGAAGGGCCAGGTCGTGCTGGTGCCCCGGTTGCGCGCGGCGTTGGAGCGACTGAATCCCGGTCTGCCGCCGGAGGCCATCGCCTCCGCCATCGATGATTTGACCCGCGACCGCTCGGTCATGAGCTTGGAAGCGGCAAACCGCGAGGTTTATCTTCTTCTCAAAGACGGAATCAAGGTGCCCGTTCTGGACGCTGAACTCGGCGGGCAGAAGACGGAGCGGGTGCGGGTGGTGGATTGGGAAAACCCGGCGAACAACGATTTCCTGCTGGTCAGCCAGTTCAGCGTCACCGGGGCGCTCTACACCTGCCGGCCGGATTTGGTGGGGTTTGTTAACGGGCTGCCGCTGATCGTCACGGAATTGAAAAAGCCCGGCGTCCCGGCGCGGGCGGCATTCGACGAAAATCTATCCCACTACAAACAGCAAATCCCGGCCCTGTTTTGGTATAATGCCATGCTCATCGCCTCGAACGGCACGGAAAGTCGGGTCGGTTCGCTCACGGCGGATTGGGATCGGTTTTTCGAGTGGAAGCGGATCGAGAGCGAGGATGAACCGGCGCGGGTGTCGCTGGAAGTAATGATTCGCGGGACATGCGAGAAAGCCCGCTTTCTCGACCTGGTGGAAAATTTCACCCTTTTTTCCGAGCACAAGGCGGGTCTGGTGAAAATCATCGCCCAGAATCACCAGTTTATCGGCGTGAACAATGCCATCGTCTCGATGCTGGCGGCACGGGCAATGGGGCACGGGCGCGGCGGCGTGTTCTGGCAGACGCAGGGCAGCGGTAAAAGTTTCTCGATGGTGTTCTTCGCGCAAAAGGTGCTCCGAAAGTTGGCAGGCAACTGGACATTTGTTGTCGTGACAGACCGGGTGGACCTGGACGACCAGATTGCGACGACTTTCAAAGCCTGCGGGGCCGTGAGCGAGGCCGAGGGCGACCAATGCCATGCCGAGAGCGGGGCGCACCTGCGGGAACTCCTGCGCGGGAACCACCGCTACGTCTTCACCCTCATCCAGAAATTCCAGTCTCCGGAGGTTCTCTGCGACCGGTCTGACGTGATCGCGATGACCGATGAATCCCACCGGAGCCAATACGACACTCTGGCCATGAACATGCGGGCGGCGATTCCCCGCGCCCTGTTCGTCGCCTTCACCGGCACCCCGCTCATTGCCGGGGAGGAGAGGACGAAGGACGTGTTCGGCGATTACGTCTCGATCTACGATTTCCAGCAATCGGTGGAGGATGGCGCGACGGTCCCGCTCTTTTACGAGAACCGCACCCCAGAGTTGCAACTCGTAAACCCGGATCTCAACGAGGACATCTACAATCTCATCGAAGAGGCGGAACTCGATCCCGACCAAGAGGCCAAACTGGAACGGGAACTTGGCCGGCAATACCACATCCTCACACGCGATGACCGGCTGGACACGGTGGCCAAGGACATCGTGCGGCATTTTCTCGGGCGTGGATTCATCGGCAAGGCGATGGTGGTTTCCATCGACAAAGCCACGGCCCTGAAAATGCACGACAAGGTGCGGAAGTATTGGATGGCCGAGCGCAAACGGGTCGAGAAGGAAATCGCTCGCTTGGACGCCATTAAGCGGGGGAGAACGGACGAGGAACTGGCGGAATTGGCCGAACTCAAGGCCCGGCAGGAAGTCCTCATCACAACTGATATGGCGGTTGTCGTGTCCCCGGCACAGAACGAGATCCCGCAGATGAAAAAGCTGGGACTCGACATCGAGCCGCACCGCAAGCGGATGAATGACGAGGAACTGGACGAGAAATTCAAGGATTCCGCCGATCCGCTGCGGCTGGTCTTCGTCTGCGCGATGTGGCTCACCGGGTTCGACGCACCGAGTTGCTCGACCATCTACCTCGACAAGCCGATGCGGAATCACACGCTGATGCAGACGATTGCCCGTGCGAACCGCGTTTTCCCCGGCAAGCACTGCGGCATGATCGTGGATTACGCCAATGTCTTCGCCTCTCTGGAAAAGGCACTCGCCATCTACGGGGCTGGCAAGGGCGGGCAGAATCCGGTGAAGGATAAGGCCAAACTCGTCGAGGATCTGCGTCGGTCGGTGGAGGCTGCAACCGTTTTCTGCATGAGCCGTGGCGTTGAGCTGGCGGAAATCGAATCCATGCCAACCGGACTCGACCGCCTCACCGCCGTCTCGGCTGCGGTGAACGCTCTCATTTCTCCCGATCCGCTGCGCCGGGAGTTCTTCGGGCATGAACGCCTCGTGACGACCCTCTACCGCGCTGTGAAACCCGACCCCGCCGCCATCGAGTTCTCGGCCCGTGTCGTCTGCATTTGTGCCATCGCGGACGCCATCCGGGCAAAACTCAATCCCGGGCCTGTGGACATTTCGGTAGTCATGGAGGGAATCGGGCGGGTTCTCGATAAATCCATCACCGGGGTTGAGATGCCGACGAAGCCCGCTCCGGTCATGGACCTTTCCAAAATCGACTTCGAGGCCCTCAAAAAACGCTTCAAGGAATCGCCACAGAAAAACACCGATCTGGAGGCCCTCAAGGCGGCGATCCGTGCCCAGCTGGAGAAACTTATCCGGCTAAACAAGACGCGGGCGGATTTCCGCGAGAAGTTTGAAAAACTCATCGAATCCTACAATGCCGGGAGCAGGAGCATTGAGGATCTTTTCGAGGAGTTGCTCGCCCTCGGCAGGGCACTATCCGAGGAACAGCAGCGACACGTCCGCGAGCACATGTCTGAAGAGGAACTCGTCATTTTCGACATCCTGACCCGCCCGGCCCCGGAGTTGAGCACGGAGGAGCGGAACGAAATAAAGAAAGTCGCGCATGAACTCCTGACGCGCCTGAAGGAACTCCTGGTTTTGAACTGGCGGCAAAAGGCATCGGCCCGCTCACAAGTCAAACTGACCATCGAGGACGTGCTCGATACCGGCCTCCCCCGCGCCTACACACCCGAGGTTTATCAGACGAAGTGCTCGGCGATCTTCGAGCACGTTTACGAAAGCTATTCCGAGCGCAACGCAGGCACCTACATGTGACTGGCAGGCTTTCCGGCAACTACAAGCCGACAGTCAGCCAGCCGGGGCAATCGTCGTTCCCCCGGCTCACCGCACCGCCAGCAATCAGGCGAGCCCTTCGCGGGCCCGGCGCGGCAGTGTCGCTACCACGAGATCGTACGAATGCCGGACCAGCTCCGTCACCAGCGCGCCGCGTAGACTTCCGTCCAGGTCGAGGGTGTTCCAGTGGCGTTTGTTCATGTGCCAGCCCGGCCTGATCGCCTCGTGGACATCCCGCAGGTCGAGCGCCCGGTCGGGGTCGCACTTGAGGTTCATCGTTGGCGGCACCGAGTCGTAGTCCACCAAGGCGAACATCTTCCCCATGACCTTGTAAACAACAACCTCTGGGCCGAATGGCTCCTCCTCGGACACGCCGGGGAGGCTGAGCAAAAGCTCGCGGAGTTGCTCCATGTGCATACAGGGATCTGATCTCATGCCCGCCTGTCTGGTCAAGCGCGCCGGTGCCAGGATTATATTGGGATGCCCATTGGCTTGCCTCAACCCCTGCCAGTCAGGTATTGAACCGGTGATATGAGCACTGGCACCCCCCTCGCGAATCTGCCCATGGCACTCACGCGACAGAATTGGGTGCTCGTTGACTACGAGAACGTCCAGAATATCGACCTCGACCTGGTGGCGGGAATGCCGGTCCATGTCATTCTGTTTATCGGGCAGCAGCAAAAGTCAGTTCCCGTCGCGCTGTTGACGAAGGCACTTACAATGAAGGAGCAGGTCACCGTGATCGAGTCGGCGGGAACGGGTAAGAACGCAATGGACTTCCAGATGGCCTTCCATGCCGGGCAAATCACGGAAGCCCATCCCGAGGCCTACGTCCACTTTGTCACGAAGGACAAGGGGTTTGAAGTCTTGGTCAAGCACATGAAGTCCCGGAAGCTGTTTGCCGATCAGGCTGCCTGCTTCGCGTCTCTAAAGTTTCTTGTGGCCAAAGCGGACTTCAAGGTGGTCCCCCCCGCCGAGAGGCCGGAATATGTGTTGGAGCGCCTGCGGAAGCAGACTCCGGCATCACGGCCACGCAAGAAGCGCACGCTACTCTCCTCGGTCGCGGCGATATTCAGGAAGACGCTTCCTGCCGGCGAGGTTGAGAGCGTGGTGAAGCAACTGATCGCCAACGGGACGGTCGCGGTCGGGCAGAACGACGGGGTTACCTATTCGCTGTAGCTCACCCAATCGCGCGCGCCACCTGCCACTCGTTGAGCAGGAGGTGCGGGTGCCCGGGATGTGCGGGGAGGAGGAAAAACAGGAACGGCTTGTCGCCGGGCTGCCAGCCAACGATGTCCCGACCGGACAGCGTGAGCGAAAAATACGTGGTCGGCAACGCGGGGGAAATCGACTTTTTCACGGCTTTGGCCGGCTTTGCCGCCGCCTGGGCTTTCGAGGCGGACGGCTCGGATTTCCAAAGCGAAGGGGATGCATTGAGCGCGAGGATCGAGGCGGTTTCGGCGGAGGAAAACGGGGCCTTCGGACCGGACTTCCGGACGACCGCGAGGTACCGCGCCACCCCGTTAAAAAATCCGACGATCAAGTGATCTCCGGCCTGCGCGTAGCCGTAGGCCTTTTCGCCCTGGGCGGTCATCCCGAGAAGCCCGCGGGCCATGACCGGGCGTCCGAGGAGTTTGTCCACATCGTCCTTCGACGAGCCGAGGAGCGGGGGGATGGCGGGGAAGGGCAAACCCTCCCCCGCCGGAATCTTGCTAGTAGGCTGCCTGGGCACCCTTCAGGTTTTTCTTTTTGATCCAGGGCATGAGCGAGCGGAGGCGGGTTCCGGTCTTCTCGATCGGATGCTGCTCGCCCTTCTTGAGGAGGGCGTCGTAGCGCTTGTAACCGGTCTGGAATTCGTTGACCCAATCCTTGGCAAACTTGCCGTTCTGGATGTCCTTCAGCGCGGCCTTCATGCGCTTCTTGACCGAGGCATCGATGATCTTCGGGCCGACCGTGACATCGCCCCACTTCGCGGTCTCGCTGATCGAGAAGCGCATGCCGGCAATGCCGGATTCGTTCATCAGGTCAACGATGAGCTTGAGCTCGTGGAGGCACTCGAAATACGCCATTTCGGGCGAGTAGCCCGCCTCGACGAGAGTCTCAAACCCGGCCTGCACAAGCGCCGAGCACCCGCCGCAGAGCACGGTCTGCTCGCCGAACAGGTCGGTTTCGGTCTCCTCCTTGAACGATGTCTCAATGACGCCGCCGCGGGTTCCGCCCACGCCCTTGGCCCAGGCCAGCGCGATCTTCTTCGCGTCCTTGCCGGGGTTCTGGTAGATGGCGATGAGGGCCGGGACTCCTTTGCCCTCGGTGAACTGGCGGCGCACGATGTGGCCGGGTCCCTTCGGGGCGACCATGATCACGTTCACGTTTTTCGGCGGGACGATCGTCTTGTAGTGGATGCTGAAGCCGTGGCTGAAGACGATCGTCTTGCCGGCGGTCAGATTCGGAGCGATGTCCTTTTTGTAGGCGGCCGGCTGCTTGGTGTCCGGGATGGCGATCAGGATCACGTCGGCCAGGCGGACAGCCTCGGAGGTGTCATAAACTTCGAATCCGGCCTTCTTGGCAACCTCGCGGCTCTTGGATTTCGGGTAGAGGCCGATGATGACCTTGGCGCCGCTCTCTTTAAGGTTGAGCGCGTGGGCGTGGCCCTGGGATCCGAATCCCAGAACGGCAAGGGTTTTCCCCTTGAACACTTTGAGGTCGGCGTCTTTGTCGGTGTAGATCTTTGCTGGCATGGTTGTTGTTGGGTTGGGTTTGTAAAATGGTTAGTCGTTTGTGCGGGCGAGGGCGACCTTGCCGGTGCGGGTGAGGTCGCTCACTCCGAAGCTCTCCATGAGAGTGAGGAATTTCGTGATCTTCCCCTCGGTCCCGGTGATCTCGATCGCGAGCTTGTCGGGCTGAACATCGATGATCTTGGCCCGGAAGATGTCGCAGATCTGCATCACCTCAGCGCGGGTCTTGGATGTCGCGGTGACGCGCAGGAGCACGAGCTCGCGGTCGACGTATTCCTCATCATGAAAATCCTGGACGTCGATGACATCGACCAGCTTTTCGAGCTGTTTCGTCACCTGCTCGAGGACCTTGTCGTCGCCCCGGACGACGATTGTCATGCGGGAGGCGGAGGGGTCGAGGGTCGGCCCGACATTGAGCGTGTCAATGTTGAACCCGCGGCCGCTGAACATGCCGGCAACGCGCGTGAGCACGCCGAACTTGTTTTCAACGAGGATCGAGATGGTGTGTCGCATGAATGAGAATGAACCGATCAGCCTGCCCGAGGCGGTTGCCGGAGTCAATCGTTTCTGGAAATTGGCAGGAGTTTTTTCGGCGTGATCCAGCGCCCGGCCCAGCGGACCGGAAGCGGGAGCCAGCCAAGGCCCCAGAAGATCGGCTCGAGGAACCCGCTTATCCAGGTGGCAAGAAGATCCCTCTTGGAGCCCGTCAGAGATCGGGCCGCCGAAACCCTCGCGGCCAGGACGCCGGCGTGGAGGAGCCACCGGGAGGGAGATAGCGGACGCGCCAGCAAAAGAAGGAAGCTTGCCGCAAGGCCAAACGCCAGCGGCATCCCGAGGCTGCCCGCCGGATTGCAAACCCGGAACGTGGCAAACGTCCTGTGCTGGTGGAGCGCCCAATCGCGAGCCATATCGGACGGCGCGGCAAGCGTGACGGCCGCGCGCGAAATTCCGACAGCGCCCCCGGCGCGGGTGATCGCAGCGCCGAGCTCGTGGTCGTCGGCCAGCACGTCCGCCAAAATCTTCCACCCGCC
>JBGTAT010000164.1:0-3722 GCA_041749755.1 Terrimicrobiaceae bacterium
CTCGCGCGCCAGCCGGGCGGCCTCGCGGTTCAGCTCGGGCACCAGCGCCTCCAGGCCGTAGTCGGCCTGCGCGATGACCGTCCCGCTGAACGTGTTCGTCTCGATGATATCCGACCCTGCTGCAATGTAGGCGTCGTGGATTTCCCGGATCACGTCCGGCCGGGTGAGCACGAGCAGGTCGTTGTTTCCCTTCAGGTCCTGACCCTCCCAGTCCGCAAACCGTTCCCCGCGATAGTCGGCCTCCTCCAGCTTGTACCGCTGGACCATCGTCCCCATCGCCCCGTCCAGGATGAGGATGCGTTCGGCAAGGAGTTCGCGCAGGCGTTTTTCAATCGGTGATATCATGGGCGCCACGCACCATACCCGCTCGCACGCCCACGGAAACCGAAAAATGCGATTTTTGCGCGCCGGGCGATGGCATCAGACATCCTCCTCGAGGAGCTGCCCTTGTTGCTGCAGCCCGGCTTTGGCTTGTTCTGTTGAGGGGGCCTTGGCCCGGACGATGTTCCAAAAGCGAGGGGTATGGTTGCTTTCCAGGAGGTGCGCGAGTTCATGGACGATCATATACGTGATCACGAATCAGGACACGGAGTCGGGGCTCTCCGAGAGATTGTAAATCCGCCGCAGGTTATCAAGCACTTCGGGTAAAGTCATGCTCGTGATCCCCAGCGATTTCAGGTCCGGGGGGTCTGCGACAATGCGTGACAAAGCCAATTCCAAATCCGTTTTCAGCGTGGCGGCCAAGATGAGCTGGACCTCCCGATCCAGCACGGCGAACAACCGGAAAATGTCGTTTTTGTGCTTCTTGATCTGTTTGGAGTCCACCTGCTGGCCGATAGCCTTGCGGTTTGAGAGGTCCAGATAGGCGCGGGCTTTCAGCGGAATGAGGCCCTCGGCCTTGAGCACGGAAAGGCCGTCTATACTCGTCCTTCGCTCCATCACAAACGCGTAGTAGTCATTGTCCAGAAGAATGGCGGAGAGACTGGACACTTCCTCCTCGATCGGTATCGGCGTCAGCACAGCGCCGGGCCGTATGTCGAGCGCATCCGGCACCCTCGCAAACAGTTCCAGCATCTCTGGGAAATCATTCATTTGGGGATCGTAGAAACGATAGAAAAGACGCTTCCCTGTGCTCTTTTGCCGGTTCTCATACCGGCCCTGTTTGATGAACGCCCAGAACGCTTCGGCAAACTCGCGATCCAGAACCTCCAAGCACAAAACGATGTCGAGATCTTTGGTGACGCGGAACTCCCCGCCGAGTTCCTCCACGCTGAGACTCGATGCGGTCCCACCGATCAAAACGTAGCGTTCCGAGAACCTGGCGAAGTGATCCTTGAAGCGGTCGAGTCCGTTTACCATGGCACAAGTTTAAAAAGCTGCTCGATGGACATATCCACACGCTCGTCAGGGTGTTTGCCCAGGCTCAAGGCCAAGGAAAGAGGATCCACAAATGGTTTCTCAGCGAGCAGTTTCGGGGCGTAGTGCCAGACCTCGAATTCTGCATGGGCCATATCCTTCGACACGTTCGGGATGATCCGGATGTCCGGAGACCCCAGCAGGTGCTTCCACTCGCTACTGGTCACCGCCCAAACGGCGCGCCGCGAAAATCCTAGATCTGTTTGCTCCGAGAGGGCAGTTTCTCCTGCTTGGAAGTCCAGGCCCGCGGACCATTCATCCAGGTAAATGCGCTTCTTGACCGGAGAGCGCAAGACCGGCATTGCCTTTCTCCAAAGCGCATTTCCTGTGACGAGAAATCGATGCCGGGCGAACCGTCGCCCCCCCTGGACCTCAACGAATTCAAAGTGGCGCATTTCATCCAACGCACGCGTCATCGTCATCTTGGTATAGCCGAAACGTTCCGCCAGACTGGCCCCCGTGAATTCGGCATGAGGATCGATCCGCCGCAGTATGCAGGCCAATACAACCACCTGCCCCGGCAGGGATAGCTTCTCCACAGCCCCTCGCACGATCTTGAAATTTTCCCGGAGGTCCAGCCCCAGATCCGGCAAATACATCTGCAGACCAGGAACCAGAAACGGGGTCTTGTTCTCGATCAACCGTTTCCGGTCGTAAGAACTAACGGATTCGAGAACGAACAGGCTCCGCAATCCGGTTTTCAGGTGGAGCCAGTCCGACTGTTTTGTCATGGCTGCCAACGTCGGTTTGTCACGGCGTATCCGCAGGCTCAGAAAAGCTTTGCCCAACAGCTCACAGCGGTCGATCTGGTAAGTTTCCGTGATGTGGAGGGGGAGGCGCTCCGCGCCAGGGAAGCGGGAAAACGTCGCTTCAGCTCCGAGGATTTCCAGAAGGTAGGCCGCGGCCTTAGTCTGTAAATTACACTTCACAAATTAATAAGTAACGTAAAACGTTCAATGTAACAATGGCAATGTTACTTGAAGATTTATTTGTTACTTAAGCTCGTGCGGCAGTGCCAAGTGTCGTGCGCGCTCATGGTTTGTCGATTATCTGGGACACCCACAGGAGGAAATACCGGCTGCCCGTTACCATCGCAGTCCTGCCCGATCACCACATACCCCCCGCCCAGTTTCTCGAAATCGTTGGCGAACGTGCACAGCGTCCGCAGCGTCGGGTCCGGGTTTCAACCCGCCTTGTATTCGATCCGCTCGCCTTCCACCTGCCGCCGGCGCAGCAGGTTTTCGAGGTGGATGGGGAGTTTCGAGAGAAGCTGAATTCTGTGGGAATCCCCGATCCGCGGCAAGCCCGTGTCGGAAAAATCGGCCGTCTTTCTCGTGACGACCGTGAAGACGTGCACCAAAAAAACTCTTCTCTCACCGAGGATTCTCGTTGACGGATCTTGTGAAAAGTGGTGAAAAGTGGGGAACTGTGGCGAAGTCTGCCAAGAAATTCCTCAATTGCAATGGGTCAAGAAACAACATCACCGGCTCTGTATTCGGGCACGTTTGAGCGTTCATTAGACGCGAAGAAGCGTGTTGCGATCCCGTCGGCGTGGGTTTCCGGCGAGGGGGAGGAGTTCCACGTGGTCCCGCATCCGAAGGAGGGTTACCTGATGGTGATGGGCCGGGACGAGCTCTCGCGGTGGGAGCAGAGGTTCCAGGACTCGGCGAATCTGAACCCGGCACAGAAGAGGATGGCGATCCGGAAATTTTTTGGTGAGGCGCACGCGATTTCGACCGACAAGCAGGGCCGTGTGCTGCTGCCCGAGAAGCACTGCGAGCGCGCGGGTCTCGGCGGCGAGGTCGTCTTCATCGGCGCCCGGAGCCGGTTCGAAATTTGGGCGAAGGACCGCCATGAGGCAAACGCCCTGGCCAGCCAAACGATCTACGAGGAGGCGGCCGAGGCGATCGGGCTCTGATTTTTGCATGAAAACGAAAGGGCATAACACATGAGGGAGAGGATCTGATGGCCAGGGGCGGTCGCTCGTTTTTCTTCGGTTTTCATCCGGGAAAAGCCGGCGACGGAAAGCCGCCCGGACAAGCCACCATCAAAATCCGACCCCGGAACGCTTATGAGCTTCTTGGACTGCGACGACCTGCTGGAAATTCCCTTGGAAAAGCCTGACGAGAGCGGGCGTGTTTACCACGTTCCGGTGCTGCCGGACGAGGTGGTGGCGCTGCTGCGCCCGGCTCCCGGGATGCTTTTTCTGGACGGGACGATCGGCGGCGGCGGGCACAGCGCGCGCCTTTTGGAGGCCGGGGCGGAGGTGATCGGTTTGGACCAGGATGTGGAGGCGCTTCAGGAAG
>JBGTAT010000165.1:0-12146 GCA_041749755.1 Terrimicrobiaceae bacterium
CCCCACCGGGACGCGCTGGCGGAGGCCGGACTCGGCGAATTTGTTTTTGCGACAGCCGAGCAGGTCCACGGGAACCGCGTCACCCGCGTGCTCGCCGACACCCCCTTCCCTGTAACCGGCGCGGACGGACTGCTCACCACCGCGCGCGTGGTCTGCCTCGGCATCTATGTCGCCGACTGCGCCGCCGTGTTTTTGGCCGATCGCCGGGGCCGGGCCATCGCCCTCGTCCATTCTGGAAAAAAAGGCACCGAGCTTGGCATCGTCCCGGAGGCGGTCGCCGCGCTCTGCGAAGTCCCCGGGATTTCGCCCGGCGACCTCGTCGCCCAGATTTTCGCCGTGCATCCGGCCTCCGCATTACGAAGTAGATTTTGCAGCGGAGATCCGCCGCCAGCTCGGCGCCGCCGGGGTCCCCGACATCCACGACAGCGAGACCTGCACCGCCTCGCACCCCGACCGCTACTATTCGTACCGCCTCGAAAAAGGCCTCACCGGCCGCCTCCTCGCCTTCCTCGCACTCGTCGCTCCGCCCCGATAGTGCCCCCCATCACGCCGGGTCGCTTGGATTTTGTGAAGACTCCGGGCCCCGCCTTCGCTTCGGCTTCTCGTAAGTCCTGCCCTTGTATACCGGTGCGGCTGTCGTCATCAGTTCGGCAAGCGACAGGGCCAGGGGCTCGCCTTGCTTTGTTGGGTCTTTCAGTTGGGGACGTAGCCGGCATAGCTTTTCTATATCCCAGGACCACATGGAAAATGGCGCGGCTGGCCCAACGCGAAATACCGCGTAGAGATCGTGCGTGGCTGATGGGTAGCCGTTGTCGTTCAGTTGGTTCTTCGTCCAAATTTCAACGCCGGTACCACTCACCTTCAGTAGTCCGGATTTCGGTCCGTGCTCGTCCAATAGAACAATCAGCCGCGCATCGGCAAACTTGGGCTCGATGTTGGGCAGTGAACCGCGCACAGCCGCCCCGGCCCGAAAATTGTAGAGCCCTTCCTTCTCGATCCATGCCAGATGGTCGGATCCCTTGCACCATCCGATGAGCACCGTCACATCGTGCGCGGACAGCGGGTGCTCCGCATCTTCGGTAAACAGATCTTCCATGGCGATGCCGAGTTCCGGTTTGAGGCTCGCCATCTCGTTCACCCAGGTGGCCTGCGTCTTCGCCACCCGCGACAGACCGTGCCGACGGTGTTCGAGATAAGAGGCGCGGTTGCTGAGTTGGTCCAGCACCCCGTCGAGAAACGTGTCGAGAAACTCCATGCCGGCCGCATCCCCGTTTGCGAGCGGACGAACCGCGAACGCCCCCAGACCGGGCAGCAGCTCGTGAAATCCCTCCCACCGCCGATTGTCCGTCTTCACGTTGGTGATGACTCCGGGGTAGAGGACATAAGCGCCCTCGGATCGCCGGATCGCGTCACGGTAAGCGTGCATTTTGAGCAGGTCGGCCCGCTTGTAGTTTCCATCCCGCTGTTCCCGTTTCTCGGCCTCCAGGTCGGCGGGGGCATCCCCACTTTCGCCAAAGCCTTCCCGGCCGAACAACCTCTCCACGCTGTGAACCTTATATTTTGCGTCGAAGTGGATATGCACTGCCAGTTCCCGCTGCTCGGCCTCCGCCACTGTCAGATCCCCAGGCCAGAACGTCATCGTGTAATCGGGCCGGAGGATGCGGGTCCACGATCCCGCCTTCGCGTGATCTTCGTTGTGGCCGAAGCTTCTGTTGTAATGGAACTCCCCGTTCAGTCGGCGGATCCCTTTGTGGAGCTTCCCGGCAAAGCTCGCATGCCTGCCCTGCTTGAGCGTGATCGAGAGATCTCTCTCGTTCACGAGTTTCTGTTTGTCCGGAACGCCGACATCGAACTTTTTGCAAAAGAGGTTGAGAAGCTGGAAAAACAACCACGCTTCGTAGAGCGCGGGCATGTCCCGTTTCCCGGCGTGAAATTCGGTCCCCTGGCCGCCCAACACCTCTGGAGCGCCCTCCCACTTCACGCGGGACGACAGCTTGAAGTGCAGCCAAGTCTGCAGCACCTCGCGATAACCGGCTTTCCGCTGGAGCACCGGGCTTCCCAATGGCAGCATGCGGGGCTCGCCCAGCGAACGGAAGAAGCCCGCCGACAGCCGCTGTGCGACCAGCCCCCGGAGGTAGTGGATGTCCCGCAGCACCGCTTCGTAGCCGTTGCCGGATTCCATCAGGGTTTCCTCCGCATGGTCCAGGAAAGCGGAAAAATCGCGGAGCACGTGCTTCACGAAGCGGTTCTCCGCCGTGTCAACCGTCCGGCGGCGGCTTGAGGCCGAGATCGTGGCGGGCAGGCTAGGAGACTCGATTCCTGCGGCCCGCATCGTCGCGAAAAGGGCCATTTCCTCTGGCACGTTCACCCTCGCTCCGCCCGAGTTCAGTTGCGCGTGGAAATGCCGGGTGACCCGCGCGGTCTGGTGGACAGGGCGGCTCGTCTCCTCGTTTTCCAGCCGCTCGTGCGGTTGCCGCTGCACCTGTTCCAGCGCGTTCCAGAAGCCGTCCCCAGCCAGGGTTTCCCGCAGAAATTCCACCTGCTGTTGAAGCGCGGGCGGTTCGTCGGACCATTCGGAGACCAGCGGCATCTCCGTAGCGGCCCCCAGCTCGTAAAGGTAGTCCCGCATCTCTCGCGCCAAGCCGCAGATCATCCCTCGGTATTCCTCGCGGTAGTTCAGCTTCACCGACTGGATCTCCGCAGATCCGGTGGCCACCCGGATTCCCTCCGAATCAAGGACCCGCAATGTCAGGTGCCCAGCCGAACTCCGGGTCTCCAGCCAGTTGGCATTTTTATATCCCGAAACAAGGGGGGTCTTTTCCAGTTTCCAGCCATCGGCGGGCCGTCCATCCGACGTCTTGATGTGGTAGAGATAGCGGGATCCCTCGCGCAACTGGACGGCCGAAACTCCCTCCCGAGCTGCCTCCTCGGGCTCGGTGACGACCAGAGGCGGCGGCATGTCACTGGTGTCCGCCGGTTCGTCGTCTTTGACCAGCGCTTCAACCAGCACGAGTGCCGCCAGATCGCCGTGCGAATCAAAGCATTCGATCGTGGCGCTGTTTGGATCGGTCGGCATATGCCGGTCTAACTTTCCGCGAAACTGGTAAAGCCGTTCGCCTTGACTGCCCGCCACATCCGCTCGATTTTTTCAAAACTCAGCGGATACGGCGCAGCCTTTGGGTCACCCCCGAATTTCTTTTCCAGAATTCCGCTCGGCGAATCATCGGAGGATTTCGACTTCCCCTTTTCGATTGCCTCCTTGGCCCAGGCTTCTACCTGCTCCGCCCGCTTTGTCTTGTCTTCGTCCAACTCCCGGCTTGCCGAACACAAGTGGGCGAGCGACCACAGCAGCCCACGCAGTTTGGATTCCGACCCGTTCAACTTCGGAAGAAACTTTTGCACCACCACACAGTCGAATGCGCCAGCGAACCATGGCTTGCCCTCAACTGCCAGATTGCCGAGAAGTTTGTAAAAATGGATGAACCGCGCTGCGTCATAGGCTGTGCGATAGCCGAATTCCGCACCGTGCGCTTGGAGAACTTTGAAGAACAGCAGCATCTCGGCATCGTAAGCAGCCTTCACGTCAGCGGGAACGGTTACCGGAATCTTTGCCGCATCAACAAACGCTTTCCCAAATGCTGCCGCGCCCTTGCCGTCCAGTTCCTCCAGTTCTGGCTTGGCGGCATTTTCAAGGAAACCTTCCATTTCGACGGCTTCCATCCGGAATTCAATGACGTTTGCGCGGTCGAGCACCTTCGGCGAAAACATGTAAGTCGTCTCGTCCACATTCACCGTTCCGATGATAAAGAGGTTCTTTGGCAACTTAAGTTTTGGTTCGAGCCCGCGTGTGTTTTCAGGATTGCCATCAGCTCCTTTCTTGTCGCAGTAGAGCGTGATTGCCTCGTCAGATTCAATCATCGACAGCAAATCTGCAAAGTAGCGCTCGACGTGTGATAAGTTCATCTCGTCGAGAATCAGGAAGTGCGGAGTTTTAGGCTTCGTTCTTGCACGGAGGATCAGGTCAAGCGCGGGCTTGGAAATGTATTCTCCCTTGTCCAATCCGTTGGGGTAACCCAAAACATTCTCGCTGCCGGTCCAATCAGCTCCCACAGGCACAACTTCGTAGCACTCGGCGGATTCCGACATCCACCGTGCAAACGCCTGCGCCAGTTTGGTTTTCCCCGAGCCAGCCAGGCCAGTCGCAATCAGAAACCTTTTTGAAAGAAGGCTTGCTGCACTGCGATGTATAAGTGCAGGTGGTTGGCGGAGTCCACAGTCACAAAAATCAGAAGAGCATCGTGCGAGGAAGTTGCTGAAATCGAGCGTCACGCGTTCTTCAATTACGTAACTGGTGGCGCGCGAGAGCTTTTGTGGCAGGTCAACGTCACGCTCCTGAACAAATTCAGACCATTCGCCGCTGCTCCATATTAGGGGATGATCTAGGATAAAACGTATCCACCCTTGCAGCACTGGATCCAGGTTTGTCGAGATGGCAATTCCAACCATTCGACCTCCACTGAGTGCGTATTCGAAAAGCCCCGTCTGTTGGAAAGCTTTATTGAAAACAGTATTGAGGTTGTCCCTTGGAACATTATACTCATCCTCCAAATCACCTAATAAACCGCGAAGTGTTGCGTTATCTCGATTTTTGTCTTTCCTGTTATTGAGCAATTCCGCGAAAAGATCTGCTGGGTCACTGGTCCATGCGCTGTCGGCATCCAAAAGCAAACACAGTTCGCTGTAAGATAAGAATCGCGTTTCATGTGGCAGCGCATACATGTGCCACAACAGACCGAGCATTGTGTGGAAAAAACCAAAAGAACATCCCAAATGGTTTGCGACCGCATTAACTTCCGCGCTGGTTCCGTTTGGTACAACGTACAGCCACAGTGAACGAGTTATTAACCAGCGCCAAGCGTCTTCCGCGTTTTCAGAGTATAGTCGCTTGAAATCATCTCCGATTTTTGTAACATGGCATGTGTTGCCATCTCGCCTTAGAACTCCAGAAAAAGAAATAAGGTCGCGGATAACATTGTAAGCTCCGTTATCATCTCGCTTAAGATCCTGGAGGTTGATGCCTTCTTCCGCTTTGACGATGTTATCAATGACAGCTTTGGCGGACTCCGCAGGATTACGCTTTAGAGTATTCCGACCGAAAGTAAATTTCTGTATTAGCTGGCCCATAATTAGATATTTTTCTTCCTAAGTGCCCTATCAATGGCTTTCGCTAAAGCGAAAGCCATTGGCGGCGGCACCGCGTTACCGATTTGCCGCCGAACAGACGCTCGATTCCCAACGAAAACAAACTCGTCCGGAAAACCCTGAATTCGAGCTGCCTCTCTAGGAGTGATTGAGCGGTGGAAAAATGGATGCGCGAATTCCCCGCGCGTAAAACTATCGAAGCCGCCTGTAATCGTCCTAGCTTGCGAAAACCAGTCTAGCCGTCCAAATACATCCCGATGGCCGCGATACGATGCTGCATGGCATGGCAACTGCAAATCTGGCGGTATGGATTTTCGGCCGAATCCCATATCTACGTATGCGATCCGCCTTCGATTTTCAGGCCCTTCTTTGCTTGGCTCATGATTGCTAATTGGTGGTGTTTCAGCGCCTAGCGCACTAGAAGGGAGCCCCTGGAGCGCCTCTCCTACAGTTGCCCATCGCTTTGGAGTAAGCGGTGTAGGGTTTTGATACAGTTCTGCGACGGTGTGAGGCAGAGCAACAAGGAGAATTCTCCGGCGCAATTGCGGAATACCAAAATCTGCCGAGTTGAGTTCGTGCCGAATTGTTGTATAACCGAGCGCGTAGAGTCGTGCGACAAATTTGTCCTTTATTGTGCGGCCGCGGGGCAGTTCTAGGTCGGTCACATTCTCTAAGATAATTGCTGCTGGCGGCGTCTGAAGTGACTCAATTAGATCTGCAAAACGAAGCACCAATTCATTACGAGGATCATCGGAGTTACCCCGGCGCTGATGTGAGAATCCTTGGCAAGGAGGTCCTCCAACAAGGCAATAATTTGCGTCTTTGACCGTGCGATTTAGCTTTGTTAACAAATCAGGGTTCGCCACATCCCAAACCTCCGCGCTTTGCGATATGTTCTTTCGATAACTGCATATTGAATCGTGATCTATGTCGAATGCAAAGAGTGGAGGTAAGCCTGCGGCAGAGAATCCCAACGAAATACCACCTGCACCACAAAATGCATCCACAATTTGGAGGGGGCGTGGAGACTTTTTACTCGGTCGCGACTTGTCTGGCAGGAAGATCAAGTTTGCAGGGGAACCGGTCTGCGGAGAGAAATGATCAAGGATACTTGAGGCAATGAATCGAGCGAGCACCGGCGGAACTGCCTCACCAATATTCCGATATTGGCGAGTTGGAGTGCCCGCAAATGAAAAAGACTGGGGAAAGCCCTGCAAAATGGCCGCTTCTCGCACGCTTATGTTTCGGTGCTGCTCCGGGTGCAAAAAACGACCGGACCCTGGGCTGCGGCTTTTGGCGGTAATTGTAACACTAGGTGTATCCCAGCGTAGTCGTCCGTAAACGTCTGTAAAACCTGGCGTCTCGCCGTTGTCGAGGCGTTTGTGCGCGTCCAGTTTGAGGTGCAAAGGAAGATCCCTGCGACCTCCTCCATCAGGGGGTATAAGTTTAAACATTTCTACTAATCGTGCGGTATGACTAGGCGCGCGATGAAGTTCATCATAAGGATCAACTTCTCCAGCAGAAAGTGGCCGTAAATGCGCAATTGCATGGCGGACAGTTAAAACCTGTTCTGCAGGAATAGGAGGATTGGGAAGGGCGATATGTCCGTGTAGCGAACCAAACACTAATGCTCTTTTTCGTTTCTGCGGCACCCCATACCTGCTCGTATCTACAATCCCAGATGTCAGGCTATATCCCGCTTTTTGTATTTTTCTTGCAGCGGCGTTGTAGTATTTTGAAAAACGTCCACTGAGAATCTCTGGCACATTCTCCATCACTACAACGTCAGGACGAAAGTGAGCTGTAATTTTTGCAAACGCCAGCATCAGGCTATTACGAGGATCATCGCGCTCGTCTCCTTTGCGCAAAGAGCTGAACCCTTGACATGGGGCGCATCCAATGAAAAGCAGCGGTCGCAATGTCGAGAGGTCGTCCCGCTTCAGTAACTCAAGAAGAAGCAGCGGATCCTTCGCGATGCGAAAAACATCAGCCAATATTCCCATTGCTGGAATATTTCTTTGGTAGGTTTCAAGAGCCACAGGGTCAATGTCAATCCCGCCAAGCACCTCGAAAGCTTGGTGACTCTGCCGGGTTTGCGCAAAACCGTAGCTCATTCCTCCGCAACCGCAAAAAAAGTCCACAACATAAACTGTCTTGGGTTCTGGTAGCTTTTTTGAATACGGCTGATGTTCAAGCTTTTGCTCGGGGGTCATGTGATGCGGCATTGATAAACTCACATGCCCCCTGTTTTCTGGTGACTACTGCCGGGCTGGTAAAGGCATCCTCTGGAATCCGCAAGCGCCTTGAGTCGCTTGGCGAATTTCCGAAAGTCTTTTTCTGTCAACCGCAGTAGGCTGGCAGTTGCTCGGAAGTCGATCAAAGCGTGCGCGGGGAAGTCGGGCAGAGGGTCGGCAACGGATGAAAGCCCAGTCTCGTCCACTTCCTTGCCGGAAACGCCCCAAACGCTGTGGGAGGAATGACCAAGAATGTGCGTGTAGTGGCGGTGCGATTCCTCAGCTGAAATCTGATCCCCATCATAGACGGAGAGTCGGCCTTCATCTTTTGGAAATGGAAGGAAAACCTGGCTGGTGATCCGATCGCCGTCCATGAAATGGGGGTGGGCTTGACGGAGGAGGAGTGACGTCATGTCGGAATGTTCTCAAGCTGACTGTTGAGAAATTGGAAAAGGGCGGGCCATGCACGGT
Source organism: Terrimicrobiaceae bacterium (assembly GCA_041749755.1). Taxonomy (GTDB): domain Bacteria; phylum Verrucomicrobiota; class Verrucomicrobiia; order Chthoniobacterales; family Terrimicrobiaceae; genus QYQL01. Next base: position 7,908 of record JBGTAT010000165.1, read on the forward strand.
CGTCAGACAGCGCGAACTCATGGTCCAGATCCGATTCATCCGGCAAAAACGCGTGAAAGACAGCCGTGAGAGCGGGCAGCGCCACATCAAGGGAAGGCGAACCCGGCAGGCTCCACTCCATGAGCAAGTTCCCCTCAGGAGTCGGGACGATTGCGGGAATCGGGAGATTTTCCGGGAAATGGCCGACGATATTCTCCGCCACAAGAGCCAAAGCTGCGGAATCGGGAGCCTTTCCGACCCCATCCAGCCATCCGTCCTGGAGATCTGACAGCGCATCAAATCGCGCGGCGAGTTGGAAATCTTTCTGGATATCAAGGGAATCCACCGAGACGATCTTCTGCAATTTTTCCCAGGAATCGTAGGCAGCGACGCCTTTGACTGTGACCTGATGGCGGGGACGCCCGCCGAATTCTCGGGCTTTCGCGTGAAAGGATTCGGGCATGGGCACGGTTGCCTGGGTGCCGTCGGCCACGCGGAGGCGAAAGGTGGATTTTTCCCAATCCGCCTCGCCAATGGAGCCGGAAAGCTCGATTTCGCGCTCGTAAACCTTGTCGGCCGCAAGAACAAGATGCTTGCGCTTCTCCGGGGTGAGGATCGCAGGCGCCGCGCTTTCGGGCGAAAGATTCCAAGACTCACCTTCGCGCAGTGAGCGGCCGACCTGATTGAAGTGCGAGAGGAGATCCCGGGGGAAATCCTCCGGGAATTGCCCATCAGGCGCGGATACACACTGGCCGATGAGGTCGCGGGCCTTCTCAAAAAGAGGGTTGATTCCGGTATTCAGTGCGAGGGTTCCAGCGGTAACAATCGAGAGAAGGGGGCGGGCGCTTCCCGCATCCACGCGCTGCAAGTGGAGATGAAACTCCGCATCGAACCCCCTCGGCACACGCTGGCGTCCAGGGTTGTCCCGGAGGTAAAGATACCTGGCCAGATCGATGACGAGTGATTCGTAGGCCGCAAGATCTCTCGCCACCTCGATCGGAAGCGTGTGCTGATCAAAGCGCGCACCATCGAACTTCGTCTGGAGAAAGGGTTGGATCATGTTGCCAAATAGATGCGTTGCGTCAGGTGCTGGAGATTTGCGCCAACCTGAGCGAGGGATTGGCACACACAACTTAAAAGTAAATACGAAACCACAACTGAGGCAAGAAGAGACCCTGTGGTTTATCGAATTTCATTCTGCGGTCATGGCGGATGTCGAATGCGTCAGTCATGGGTTTCCTCTATTTTTTGCGACTCCGGCGGGATTTCGCCGGCGAGATCGGCCTCGGTGTCCCACATTTCCCGATAGGCTTGGACGTAGGAGGCGGTATTGGTGAGATTGATTCCGTAGTAATGGCGGCAGAGGGATTTGAAGAGGGCGAGGCCTTCCGGGATGCAGGCGCAATCGAGGAGGTGGTCGAGGGTGTGTTCGATCTCGCGGATAGAGCTCACGACGATCACAGCGTTCCCAGCCTTATTTCGCTCATGGCTTCTTATCCTTCCTGAGCACGTCCGGCTTTTTGAGCAATTTCTTTTCCCTGCTGGCGAGGCGTCGTCCGACCATTTTTACGTCTTCGGCGAGAGGGAGGGATTCCGGGCGGATGCCGCGTTCGAGCAGGGTGCGCATCTGGGAGATGGCGATGCCGTTGAGCGTTGCGAGGCGTTCCGGTTGTGGCAATCCTTGGCGGATAAGGACGGAGTTTAGGCTTTCGAGGTTGGTGAGGACGACGAGTTGTTCGAGCGGGGCGTGATCGCGGATGTTGCCCTCGGCGTCGGGGTAGGTGTCGCGCCATTGCTTGGCGGTCTGCCCGAAGAGGGCGACATTGAGGAGGTCGGCCTCGCTTGCATAAATTGTGGAGGCCTGAGCCTTCGTGATGGCAGGCGGAAGGAGGGTCTCCTTGATGGCGTCGGTGTGGATGCGGTAATTGATCTTGGCGAGGGTGCGCTGAAGTTTCCAATCCAGCTTCAGGCGGTTGTTTTCATCGTCCTTGAGGCGCTGGAATTCCGTGATGAGGTAGAGCTTGAACTCCGGGCTCAGCCAGGAACCAAACTCGAAAGCGATGTCCTTGTGGGCGAAGGTGCCGCCATAGCGTCCCGCGCTCGCGATGAGTCCCTTGGCGCCGGTCAGATCGACCCATTTTTTGGCTGAGAGGAAAAAGGTGTTGCGGCCCGCTTCATTTCTAATTCCCTCGAATTCGAGGGAATTAAAACCCGGATTGTTGATGCGCTCCCAGACACCGAGGAAGAGAACGGTGTCCTTGTTCTTGAGCCATTGCTCAATCAGGGCTCCCGCCCCATCAAAATTGCGAACCATGTCAGTGAGTGAGATGTAGTCACCCTCTGGCCGGGAAAGGATTCCGATCGTTGTTCCTTGAACCTCGATGTTGCTTCTTTTCGCTTTGCTCATGATTTCTTATCCTTTTTGAGCGCGTCCAGCCTGGCTTTTAATTGTGGCGAATTCGCCATAATTAAAAGCGGGATTGAACACGGACTCCCAGATGCCGAGGAACTCGACGGTGTTCCTATTGCGAAGCCCGTCGGAGATGAAAAACTCCCCGTCTTTCGCCCTCAGCATGTCGGTGAGAGAGATATAATCGCCATCCTTGCCGGTGACGATCGAGATCGAGGTTCCGCGAACGGCAATGGTGCTGGTTTTGCTTTTGCTCACGGCTATTCCTCCATCCGCCGGAAACCGAGGCCGGGATCGACCGCTTTGCTCATCGGGCCTCCTTCACCGCGAAAAGCGGGGTATCGGCCTCGATGTATTTTTCCACGGCATCGCGGATGATCCAAGCATTGGAAACTTTCTTGCCCTTGGCCATGCGGCAGACCTGCTCGTAATGGTCGGGGGGAACGGTGACGGTGATCCGGGTGCCTGTTTGTTGGCGTTTGGCGGAACTTGCGGACATGGCACCATCCTGCATCACCATGGTGCCATGTCAACCCCGACATCTACCGGAAACAGGGCGCATCTCCGTTTCCTGCAAATCGACAAACATGCTCCACTGGACCGTGGCATGGGCATCTTGTCCCATGCGAAAAACAAGCCAGTAAGACATGGGCAGGATGCCCATGCCACGGTTTGCAACTATCGGAGATGCGCCCCCGGTGGACGGCTGCCCCCTGTCCGCTCACGCATCCGGGGCCTGTCCCTTCCGTGCCGAGAGCCTGCGGTTTGTTTTTAGATTACGGGCGGCGGGACTCGAACCCGCACGGCCTTGCGGCCATTGGATTTTAAGTCCAATGCGTCTGCCATTTCGCCACGCCCGCGAATACGAAAAGCGTGCCTGAGGAGAAAACAAAAAGCAACTACAGAGCCCAGAAAGCAAGGGCCTCTGGAAACACCGTCCGGGCCAAGGGATGCTTCATCGGCTCAGCCGTCATCGAAGCGGGCTGCCGCTCCCTCATTGGCAAGCGCTGCAAGCAATCGGGGATGTTTTGGAGCGAGCCAGGTGCCGAAAAGGTCATCGCCTTCCGCTGCATCCATGCCAGCCGCAGTCTCAACTCCTTCTGGAAACATCGCCTCAACTCTCGCGTCGCTCAGAACGACTCGCTACCCCTTGCTGCATGACCAAAGATTTTTGTCCTGCACCGAATACTCGGAGCCCGAAAGAAATTTTCTTTTCAGATCGCGGGACGCGCGCTACATGGTGCGGAAATGAAACCACATCGCGGCACGCTCGTTCTCGTTCTCGGCATCCTTGGACTCATCATCTGTCAGCCGGTCGGCATTGCCGCCTGGGTGATGGGCAACGCGGACCTGAAGCAAATTGCAGCGGGCACGATGGATCCCGAAGGCAAATCCCTGACCCAGATCGGAAAGATCCTCGGGATCATCGCCACCGTCCTCCTCGCCGTCGGCCTGGTCTTTGCCGTCCTGGCCATGGTGCTCGGAATCGGAGCGGCTGTCGTCGCCCCGCAGGGCTAGCGCAGGTCGAGAAATTCGCGCACAAAAGCGTTCGCCGGCTGAGATCGGATCTCCTCCGGTGTTCCGATTTGCTGGATGATCCCCTGCTCGATGAGGACGACCCGGTGGGCTACCTCAAAGGCTTCGTCCTGGTCGTGGGTCACGAAGATCGTGGTGAGGCCGATGCGATCGTGAAAGGCTTTGAGCCACTTGCGAAGATCTTTCCGCACCTTGGCGTCGAGCGCCCCGAACGGCTCGTCAAGGAGCAGGACCTCGGGCTCGATGGCCAGGGCGCGGGCGAAGGCCACCCGCTGGCGCTGCCCGCCGGAGAGCTGCGAGGGAAGGCGCTTTTC
>JBGTAT010000166.1:0-2387 GCA_041749755.1 Terrimicrobiaceae bacterium
CGCTCAAACAGGCTGACGTCGGCATCGCGGTCTCCGGCGCAACCGATGCCGCCCGCGCGGCGGCGTCGCTCATCCTCACCGCCCCCGGGCTCTCGGTGATCATCGATGGAATCAAGGAAGCCCGCCGGATTTTCGAGCGGATGATGAGCTACATGCTCTACCGGGTGGCGATGACGATCGCGATCATGTTTTTCGTCGTCTGCTCGGTGATGTTCTTCGACTTCTTCCCGATGACCCCGGTGATGATCATCGCGCTCGCCCTGCTCGACGATCTGCCGATCATGACGATCGCCTACGACAATGCCCTGGCCGCGCCGAAGCCGGTCAAGTGGGATATGCCGAGGGTGTTTCTCATCTCCTCGGTGCTTGGCCTCTTCGCGGTGGTGCAGAGCTTCCTTCTGCTGTTCCTCGGGCGCAACCTCTACCATCTCGACAGCCAGCACCTGCAGACGATGATGTTCCTTCAGCTCGTCGCCGGCGGCCACCTCCTCCTCTTTGTCACCCGCTCGGTGGGGGCATTCTGGAAGCCGCCTTTCCCCGACCCCCGGCTCTTTTTTGCCATCGTCGGGACGCAGATGATCGCGGTTCTGGCCTGCGGGTTCGGCATCGGCTCGGTCGTCCCTGCCCTGCCGTGGACGATCATCGGAATGGTGTGGCTCTACAACATCGCGTGGATGTTCGTCCTCGACCTCGTCAAGATGGCCCTCTACGAAATCCTTCAAGGCCAGAGCCTCACCCACCAGGGAAACTCCCTTCTCTTCAAGCGGCTCTGGCACCCGCTCCAACCCTATGGCGGACTCCATCGCTTCCGCCGCCGCAAACCCTAAACCGTAGCATGGGCATCCTGCCTCTGCCTTGAAGAGATCGCATGGGCAGGATGCCGATGCCACTTTATGGTTCTGACTCGCGGCAATGCCGGACAATTTCGGGGGTGACAACCGGCTGTGAAATGCGCAGCATGGCGGCATGTTCAAGCGGCTTTGTTACCTCATTGCCGAGGGGTTTGAGATCTGTTCGATCCAAGCGGTCGACGGGGATGTCGACTTCAATGCCAAGATCCTTTACCGCGTGAAAGACGCGCGCGGGCAATGGAGGTTGCGCTCGGAGGAATTCCGGGCAGAGGCAAGGGAAAGCGAGGCCGCAGCGGACCTCTTTTTCGATTACTTGCAGTCCGAGGGCGCTAGCTGAGGGCGTGCAGCCGCAGTTTTATACCACCCCGAGAAGAACGTTCGGCGCCTTGATAATGGCGACCGCCTTGGTGCCTTTTTTGAGTTTCAGTTCGTTGGCGGCTTCGGTTGTGATGATCGATGTGATGTGGAGACCGTCTGCGATCTCAATTTTGACCGACGTACTGGTCGGGCCTTTTTTGACCGAGTGGACGATACCGGGAAATTGGTTGCGGGCGCTGAGTTTCATAGAGGTTTCGAGAGAGCAGGATGCGTGCCGCCAGGCCCGAGCCGGGTCAGAATAAAAAGGGCGAGGCCGGAAATGGCCGCGATCACGACCGAGAGCACGAGCGCGCTGCTCAGATCGCCTCCCTCGGCATGAAAAAAGATCGCGATCGGGATCGTCTGGGTGCGTCCGGGGATATTCCCGGCCAGCATGAGGGTGGCCCCGAATTCGCCGAGCGCACGGACGAAGGTGAGGATCAGCCCGGCGAGGATCCCGGGCCACGCGAGCGGGACCATGATGTTCCAGAGGATTTTTCGCTCCGAGTATCCGAAGACCCGGGCGGCATCGAGGAGTTCGCTGTCCACCTGGAGGAACGCGCCCTTGGCTGTCTGGTACATGATTGGGAACGACACGGCCGTTGCGGCGATGACGGTCGCTTTCCAGGTGAAGAGCACGCTGATCCCGATCCCCTCGAGCGCCTGGCCGACCGGCGACTGGCGGCCGAAGATCAACAGCAGAACCAGGCCGACGACGGTGGGGGGAAGGGCGAGGGGAAAGAGGAGAACGCCGTCAAAAAATTCGACAAATGGTCCGGCTCGGCGAACCCTCCACCGGGCTGCAAGGACGGCTAGGACAAGGGTGACGAGCGTTGCGCAGAGCGCGGTTTGCAGGGAGATGAATACGGGCGACCAATCGATCATGGGGCGGGATGTATCACAAACCCGGACGATTTGAACAGGGCAGAGGCTGCGGGCAGGCGGAGAAAATGATTGAGCTTGTCCGGGGGTCGGGTTCGATTACGACTCGTCGTCGACACCCGCCGATGACCTTATGATTCCATTTCGCAGCCTCGCCGAGACACGCACCCCGGACGGCTCCCGGTTTTCGCTCCACGAGCATGACGGGGACTATTTTCTGAAGCTCAACGGGCGTCAGCTGATGGGCTCGAACTCGACGGTGTCCGAGATCCTGCTGGCCGATCTGGCCTGCCTCTG
>JBGTAT010000167.1:0-10574 GCA_041749755.1 Terrimicrobiaceae bacterium
TGGGCGTCGGGTTGGGCGTCGGGTTGGGCGTCGGGTTGGGCGTCGGGTTCGGCGTCGGGTTCGGCGTCGGGTTCGGCGTTGGTGACTGCCCGTTCACGGACAGGTTCGATGCCGTGATATCCGCGCTCGAGGAGGTCTGGAGGCCAAACGACACGGTGGCACCTGGCGCGATCACCCCATTCCAACTCTCGTTTGTGAACGTGTACGTCGATCCCGACTTCTGGCCGCCTTTGGCACTCCAGAAACTCGTGATCGGAACATCCAGATCCAACTTCACCGACCACCCGTTGACGCTCGTGGAACCATTGTTTTTGAGCGTCACTTTTGCGGTGTACCCGGTCCCCCAATTGCTCACGATTTCAAAGGATGCCGTCACGGTCCCCGCGCTTGGTGTTGGCGTTGGTGTTGGTGTTGGCGTTGGTGTTGGCGTTGGCGTTGGCGTTGGCGTTGGCGTTGGCGTTGGCGTTGGCGTTGGCGTTGGCGTCGGTGTCGGTGTCGGTGTTGGTGTTGGTGTTGGTGTTGGTGTTGGTGTTGGTGTTGGTGTTGGTGTTGGTGTCGGTGTCGGCGTTGGTGTCGGCGTTGGTGTCGGCGTTGGTGTCGCCCCCTGTCCATTGAGAACAAAGTTGGCCGCCGTGAGATCGGCGCTGGAAGAGGTCTGAAGGCCGAAGGTAACTGAGGCCCCGGGCGTAATGACCCCGTTCCAGGACTCATTGGAAAACGTATATTTCGAACCCGATTTTTGTCCGCCTTTGGCGCTCCAGAACCCTGTCACCGGAACATCGAGATCAAAGCTGACCGTCCAGCCCGTGATCGTAGCAGACCCGGTGTTGGTGATCGTGACGGCGGCGGTATAGCCGGTGCCCCAGTTGCTTGTGACATCAAACTTGAAGGCCGCCGAGGTTGCCGGAGCGGATCCGCCCGTGCCATTCCCGGATGTCGGCAAGGGAATCCCATTCGCCCCGCCGGACAGCAGGACCGGGCTCTCGTAGTATTTTTGGACCTTGCTGATCCAAAAATAATTTTCGTCCGGGCCGACATTTTCCGTGCTGTCGCCGACTCCGGGCCCGAAGAGGGCGACCGTTACCCCGGCATTGCGGGCGAGCGAGAGGTGCTCGCCCCAGGCGACCGCGCTGCCGCTGGCAGAGACTTTTGAAACCCCGGCATCACCGAGCAAAAAGTAGGATGAGCGGGTTGGCGTCGTCTCAAATTGGTCGCCAAAAAAGTAGGTGGCGGCCGAGTCCTCGTACTGCCGGGTTGTATTCGGCAGCGCCGGGAATCTGGCACCCGTGTACGGGCTCACGGCCAGGGAATTATTGATCCGTCCGACCGGGATCTGCCAGAGCGTGACCGGCAGGCCGGTCGTGTCGTGAAGGGCATTTACAAAAACCAGGTAGTTCGTCCAGTGGACCGCATTCCAAAACCATGTCGACTGCGCCGGGTCCGCATTTTTCCCCTCGAACCCCGCGTCCAGACCGTATTTGTCGATGCTCACGAAGTTTGCCCCGTGGCTGAGGATCCCCGCGGAGACGTAGTAGTCCGCGATCGCCGACGCCTCGCGGTAGATCGCCTGGCGGCCTTTTTCGAGGCCGAGGGTATCGGTGAGCCGGACGACTCCCTTGCCGGTGATCCCGGCTCCGGTGAACCCGCCAGCCGGCGAGGCCCAGAGGTTGAACTGCCAGCCGAAGCACGCCTCCGGCTGGTATTTGCGGAACGTGTAGTTGATCGCCTCGACCAGCCCGCTCAGGGAATTCGGGAATGCCGGGTCGGTCGCCCGGTCAAGCACCCCGCTTGAGTATGCCGCCTCGGTCATCGCCGGCACGTCGGAGGGAGCGGCCGGGTTGCTCTGCGCAAAGTATCCCAAAAAATCCGGCTCGAGCACCCAGCCAACAATCTCCCCGCCCGCCGCCGCCCTTGTGATCTCCAAGGCATGGCGGAGGTCCTGAAAATATCCCTCCAGATACGTCTTCGATTCGATGTGCAGCTTGTCGGTGTAGTAGCTCTCCCCGCTGTCCGGGATATTGTACCACACGAAAAACGGAATCATCCCGAGCTTCAGGCTCTCCTCGACAAACCGGGTCGCCCGCTCGCCATCGTTGAGCTGGCGCCAATTCCATCCGTCCCCGATGCTGTTCGATGCGCCGCCGTTGAGGTAGATGTAGCGGATATCCACCCGCTTGTTCGTCGCAGCATTTGCAAAGTCCGACCAGAATGCCAGGTCGCCGGCCGAATCCTCGCTCACCGACCCGATCGCCAAATAATTTGGAAGCCCGGGCGCGCGTCCGTCCGCCTGGTTTACCCGAACCCCGAGCACGCGCACGAGGCCGCCCGGCTCCGAGATCCGAAGCGAGGCGCGCCCGGCCTTCTTCGCCTGCACGACGAGCGCCGATCCGGTCACCGTGGCCGAGGCGATCGCCGGGTTGTTCGAGACCACCGAAAACGTTCCCGGTGTCGTGATCTGGTATGTCGTCGTCCCGGGCATCACAACCATTTGAAGGACCTCCTCGGCCTCATCGGCATCCAGCACAATCCGCGACGCGGCCGGCGTCCCCCCTCCACCAGCCACCGGCGCCAGGACCGTCGCCGGAATCGCGACCCCATTGAGCACAACGTTTGACAGCGCAAGCCCCTGCGCCGACCCGGAACCTTGCAGACCGATCGTGAACGTCCCGCCCGCGGGCACAGCCCCATTCCAATCCGCGTTGCGAATGACGCTTCGGCTGCCGGATTGGCTCTCCAGCACCCCGTTCCACGAGGAGGTCACGGTCCGGTTCAGATCAAAGCCCAGGCTCCATGATGCCAGCGGCACTGCCGTCGTCACCCGGAGGTTCGCCGTAAATCCTCCCGTCCATTCGCTCTGGACCTGAAGCTCAGCCCCGGATGGTGCCGCCTCCGACGTCTGGGGCCAGAGCAGAAACGGCAGAAGAAGAGATAAGAATGGCTTTTTCATGGGAGGTTTGGATTCCACGCCATCGTCCCCCCATGAAATCCCCGCGTCCACCGCAAGTCGACGAAGCGCGCGCGAAACTCGACGAAGCAGCACGCCCGGCGGCTTTGGCCATCCGGGCGCATCTCCGATAGTTGCAAACCGTGGCATGGGCATCCTGCCCATGTCTTACTGGATTGCTTTTCGCAAGATGCCCATGCCACGGTCCAAGGGAGCATGTTTGTCGATTTGCAGGAAACGGAGATGCACCCCGCGCGCCCCGCGTGAGCGCCGCGCTCGCGATCAGGGGTGAAGCGGGAGCAGCAGGGGCACCAGGAAGACGCTGACCGCCATCACGAGGAGCGAGAGCGGCACGCCGACCCGCACGAAGTCGCCGAACCCGTAGTTTCCGGGCGCAACCACCAGGGTATTCACAGGCGAGGAAATCGGGGTCATAAACGCCGTGGAGGCGGCGAGCGCGACGATCATTGCGAATGGGTAAGGCGATGCATGCAATTCGGCAGCGATGGCCAAGGCAACAGGGGCCATGAGCACCGCGGTGGCCGTGTTGGAAATGAAGAGCCCGAGGATCGCCGTGATGGCAAAAAGGCTCGCGAGCACCGCATAGTCGCCCGCCCCGCCAGTCAGCGCCATCAGGCCATCGGCAGCCAGCTCGACTCCGCCGGTCTTTTGAAGCGCGATCGAAAACGGCAGCATGCCGACGATGAGGATGAGGCTTTTCCAATGGATTGAGCGGTAAGCGCTGTCGAGATCGATGCAGCGCAGGGCACCCATCAGAAGGCAGGCAATCAGGGCGGCTTGGACGTTCGGAACGATACCGCTGACCATGAGGCCGACCATCACCGCCAGGCAGATCAGCGCCTGGATGGCCTTGCCGGGAACCGGAAGCACCTCGGCGCGCTCGACGGGCAGGTTGAGTAGCACCAGGTCAGAGCGGTCGGATTGGAGACGGACGATTTTCTTCCAGTCCCCGATGAGCAGCAGCGTGTCGCCGATCCGCAGCGGCTGTGCCAGGTGCCCCTGCTCGATCGCCGTTTGTCCGCGCCGGAGCCCGATGACGGTCAGCCCGTAGCGGCTGCGAAGCTGCGCCTCGACCACGGTCTTTCCGATCAGGTTGGAATCTGCCGCGACCATCACCTCGGCCATGCCGATCTCCTGCGAGCGGTCGCTGAAGTAGGCGCCCGTGAGGGGCAATTCCTCAAGGGCCAGCCGCACGCACGCCTCGCGGATGTCAATGTTCGGAGCGAGCACGTCCACGAGCAGGATGTCCCCGGCCAGCAATGCCGTCCTCCCGTTGGGGGAAAAAACCTCCGTCGAAAATGCGTGCCGGCGCTCGATGGCGACGACATGGATCCCGGAATCGCTGTGCAGGTTGATCTCGCCCAGGGTCCTGCCGGCCAGTGAGGACTCCGGCATCACGCGGGCACGGAACTCGCGGTCCGCAAGGCGGTATTTTTCGATCCAGTCGGCAAAGCTCACGCGGCGGACGCTGCCGTCCTCAGAGACTTTCTTTGAGGCCAGCCAGCGGCGGGCGAAGAGCATGTAAAAGATCCCGAGAACCAGCACAGGCACGCCAAACGGGGTGAAGGTGAAAAAGTCGAAGCCGGCCGAGCCGCTGCGAACGAGCTCGCTGTTGACGACGAGGTTCGGTGCGGTTGCCACCAGCGTCATCATCCCGCTGATCAGGGCGGCGACTGAGATCGGCATCATGAGCTGGCTGGGCGCCGCTCCGGTGCCCTGCGCGATCCGCAGCGCGACGGGAATGAAGATCGCTACGACCCCGGTCGAGCTCATGAACGCCCCGAGCACCGCGACCACCGCCATCAGCAAAGCGATCAGGCGGGTTTCGCTCGTGCCCGCCGCTTTCATAAGCCAGTCCCCGAGGCGCTGGGCCACCCCGGTGCGCACCAGGCCCTCGCCCATGACAAACAATGCCCCGAGCAGAACGATGTTCGGATCGCTGAAGCCGGCCAGCGCCTCGCCCATGGTGATCACGCCGGTGAACGGCAGAACCGTCAGCATGATTAGCCCGACCGCATCCATGCGCGGCTTGTTCATCGCGAACATGGCGATGGACGCCGCGAGTAGTCCGAGAACGATCGCGAGTTCCGGGTTCATGAATTGGCTCCGGTCATTGCCACCACCTGCACAGAAACCTCCATCCGCTCAAACGCATCGGAGGGACCCGCCCAGGAGCCGGAGAGTGGAGAGGCTTCCTCGTGCCCCGGAGCCACCGCGACGGAGATATGCTCGGTACCGGCCAGCTTGTTGTTGGTGGGGTCGAACCCCTGCCAGCCAGCACCCGGAATGTAGATTTCCGTCCACGCATGAGTGGCTCCGTGTTGGCCCTCCTGCATCTGGATGTAGCCGGTCACAAACTGGGCGCCGAACCCCCAGTGCCGGGCGGCCTCCATCATGAGGACGGCATAGTCCCGGCAGGATCCGCTGCCGAGAGCGATCGTCTCATGCGGCAGCTGGACGCCCGGATCGTCGCGATGAGTATATTGAAAAGCTTCGTAGATGCGGGTGTTGAGTTTGTTCAGGAGCTCAAAGGTGTCGATGAGCTGGCCGGGCTGATACAGATCACGCAGCCAATCCTGCAGGGCCGGATCGGCGTGCGGATAGCCGGGAAGCCGGTAGGGAATCAGCTCCACCTGCTCGTTCGCCGGGTATTGGAACGGATACGACCGGGCACGCGGGTCGATGAGGCACTGGATGGGAGCGTCGTCGTAGAGGTCCACATTCACCTCGCTGAATATCCGGAGCTTCTGCGCAGGCTCCTCAAAGGTGGCGATCGCCACGGAGTTCGAATTTAAATCCCGCAGCCACCGCACCGACGCCTTCGGCTCGATCTCGAACCGTCCGGTGTCGATATGCAAATTGTGTCCCTCGCGCGGCCGCATCAGCGCTCGATGTGTCCCGAACGTGACCGGCTGGTTGTAGTGATACTCCGTCGTGTGGGTGATGCGGATCCGTTTCATTGGAGAGATACCTTTGCAGTATTCAAAATTTGTTTGTTCAACCCGTCATCGTTTCGCCGCCCGCTTTTTGGATTTTGTGCCAAAAGCGGGGGCGTCCTCGCGAACATGGAATCCGATCTCCTCGCGGGCCGGAACTGGAGGGGGAGCGAGCAGGGGCTGGAGTTCCCGCCAGATCACGCGCAGGGCATCGTCGTGCTTGAGGAGCTTGGCGTCCATCTGGGCGAGCTTTTTTAGGATCTCCGCCTGTCCGGCTAGGAGTTCGCGCTGCTTGATAAATGCCCGGACGACATGGACGCTCATCTTCACGGCTTCCGGGCTGTTGAGGACATTCGCCGCCATGAGTGCGCCGTGCTTGGTGAAGGCGTAGGGCATGAAACGCGGGTCACGATGTCTATGGGAACCGGTCACAATTTGTGACCGGTTCTGCTTATCGAGCTTACCTTCTGTGTGTTCTGATTCTGAACGTGCAATTTCCATCCTCAAAATCTGCCATTCTCCAACTTTTATCCGGAACATGAAATCCTCCGGGAACCGCTCCGCATTGCGTTTGACGGCTTGGTTGAGCGCCTTGGTAGGGACGCCGTAAATCGCGGCGAGGTCGGAATCGAGTAAGATTTTTTGGCCCCGGATCGTGCGGATCAGGGATTCGAGGGGAAGATCGGTTTTCATGGCACGGGGATTCCGAAAAGGCATCACTCCGGCTCGTGGATCTTGAAGAAGATCGCGTAGAGCACGGGCGTCACGATCAGGGACAGGACGGCGGCGAAGGAGAGCCCGAACATGATGCAGACCGCCATGGAGCCGAAGAACGGGTCGGTGAGCATCGGGATCATTCCGAGGACGGTCGTGAGCACGACCATGCAGACCGGCCGCATCTTGGCGGTGCCTCCGTCCAGGAGCGCCTGGTAGGGAGGCGTCCCTTTTTGAATGAGGGTGAGGACCTTGCTGAGGACGACGATCTGGTTCTTGATGAGCTCGCCGCCGAGGGCGAGCACGCCGAGCGTGGCCATGAAGCCGAACGGCATGCGCGTGAGCAGCAGGCCGGCCGTCACTGCGATGATAAAAAGCGGGATGATCAGCCAGATGAGGAGCGTGGTGCGGATCGAGTTGAACAGGCACACGACGATGAAGATCATGATGGCCAGCACGTAGGGGAGCGGCTCGGCCAGGGCCGCGCGCGCGCGGGTGGAATCCTCGTGCTCGCCGCCCCAGGTCATGGCATAGCCGGGCGGCAACTTGATCTGCTCGATCTGATCCCTCACCCGCTCGCGCAGATGGCTGGGCAATCCCGAGCGGGGATCCGCATGCACGGTGAGGGTCGGAAACCGGTCGCGGCGGGCGATGAGCGGGTCCTCCCAGGCAACCTCCGCGCGGCCCGTGACCTGGCTCATCGGGATCATCCTTCCGGCCACCGGGCTCCAGATTTGCAGGCTGTTGAGCGATCCGACATCCTCGCGCTCGGAGAGCGGCGGACGGACGACGATCGGCAGAAGCCGGGTTTCCTGGGGGAAGATGCCGCCCCCTGAGGAGCCGGGCTCGCGGAAGAAGCCGACACCCCGCCCTTCGAAGCTGCCCTCCAAGGCGCGGGCCACCTCGACGCGGGTGATCCCATTGCGCCGGGCCTGAAGGTCGAGAAGCTCGGGGCGGATCACCGGGACCCGCTCGCTCCAGTCGCTTCGCACGCACAGGGCCTGGCCGTCGGCTTCCAAAATCTTAATCGCCTCGTCTCCGAGCTGGCGGAGGACCGCGGAATCGGGACCGCTGAACCGCACCTGGACGCGGCCGCCGGAACCCGGGCCGAGCAGGAATTTTTTCGCGATGGCGTTGGCATCCGGGTAATTTTCGTCGAGGTGTTTCTGGATGCCGGCCACGAGCCCCTGGATTTTCGAGGGGTTGTCGACATCGACCAGAAACTGGACATACGCGCGGTTCTCGTTTTCCGGGGAATAGACGAGCAGGAAGCGCAGGCCGCCGCCGCCGATGAACGAGGTGACATGGGTAACGCCGGGCTGGGTCTGGATGAACCGCTGGATCTCGCCGGCAAACGAATCCGTTTGGCGGATATGGGTCGCCGCCGGCAGGAAAACATCCACCATGAACTGCGGCCGCGTCGCGGGCGGGAAAAAGCTTTGGTCCACCTTCCCGAACCCGTAGATCGAAACGATGAAGGCGGCGAGGCAGGCGATCACCACCGCCCAGCGGAACCGGAGCGCGAGGACGAGGAGCTTCCGGTAGATCCGAAACGGCAGGGCGTTGTAGGGGTCGCTGGATTCGGCCTTCCCGCTGCCCGTGGGGGGCTTGAACATCATGTAGCTGAGCAGCGGGGTGGCCGTGACCGACGACACCCAGCTCAGGCTCAGCGCGATGAGGATGACCCAGAAGAGCGAGTTGGTGTACTCGCCGGTGGCATCTTCCGAGAGGCCGATCGCGGCGAAGGCGATGACGCCGATGGCGGTCGCCCCGAAGAGCGGCCACATGTTTTCCGCGACCACCTCGCGGACGACCTCAAGCTTGTTCCGGCCGGATTCGATCCCGACCTTGATCCCCTCGATGACAATGATGGCGTTGTCCGTGAGCATGCAGAGCGCGATGATGAGCGCGCCCAGCGAGATGCGCTCCATCAGGAGGTCACCCTTCATATACATGACGAGGAACGTGGCCATGATCGTGAGGAAAAGCACCAGCCCGATGATGAGGCCGGTCTTGCGCCCCATGGCGAGGATCAGCACCACGAAGACGATGAAGACCGCCTTGCCGAGGTTGAACATGAACTCGCTCGTCGCCTGCGTGACCGCCTCCGGCTGGAAGTTGATCTCGCCGATCTCGATGCCGATCGGCTGGTTGCCTTTCAGCTCCGCGAGCTTTTCACGGACAGCCTCGCCCATCTTGACGACATTGCCGCCGGGCACGCTCGAGATGCCGAGCCCGATCGCCGGCTTGCCATCATAGCGGAGCAGTCGCCGCGGCGGATCCTGATCGCCCCGCTCGAGCGTTGCGATATCTCGGAGTCGGAGCTGGCGCCCGCTCTGGTCCGAGCCGATCACCAGGTCGAGCATCTCCCCGGCGGAGGCGAAGCCTCCGGTCGGGTCCAGCGGGATGTGCTGGTCGCCGACGCGGATGCGTCCGCCGTCGGCCGCGATGTTCCGCTCCTGGAGCTTGCTGTAGATCTGCTCCTCGTTGAGGCCCAGCTGCGCGAGCCGCTGCCGGGAGATTTCGAGGAAGACGACCTCGCGCTGCTCGGCAAAGAGCGCGACGCTTTTGACCCCGGGGACCTGGAGAAGCTCGCGGCGGAGGAACTCCACGTAGCGGCGCAGTTCCGGCAGGGAGAACCCATCGCCGGTCACGGCCAGGAAGATGCCATAGACATCGCCGAAATCGTCGACCACCATCGACTGGCCTCGCACAGCCGGGGGGAGCTGCGCCTGGACATCCGCGACCTTGCGCCTGAGCTCGTCCCAGACCTGCGGCATGCGGCTCTTGTCGTAGCGGTCCTTGATCGTGACGGTGACGACCGAACGACCGCGCGAGGATTCCGACTCCACGCGATCGAGCTGGCTCAGCTGCTGGCAGGCGATCTCGATCGGATTCGTGACCTCCTGGGCCACCTCCTCCGCGCTGGCCCCGACGTAGGGGGTGATGATCAGCGCCTGCTTGATCGTGAACTCGGGATCTTCGAGGCGCCCGATATTCAGATAGGCGACGATCCCGCCGACGATGGCCATGGCCATCGCGACGAGAACCATCCGGCTGTTTTTGACCGAGAACTCGCCGGGGTTCATGGCTGGCCGCCTCCGAGGGCGTCTCCCAGATCACGAACCTTCATCCCCTCGCGCAGAAAGGTGCCCCCCGCCACCGCGATGCGATCGCCCGGCTGCAGGCCGTCCACGATCTCGATCCGCCCGCCGGCCGCCTCGCCGGTCTTCACCGGCCGGCGGCTGACAGTTTGATCCGGGGAAATAACCCAGGCTACCTGCTCCCCCGCACTTTCTTTGAGAACCGCAGAGACCGGCACCAGGATCCGGCCGCCCAGAATCTCCGCGCGGCGGTAGGTCATGGCGACGGTCGCCGTCATGCCCGGCAGCAAGTTCACCCCCTCGGGGACCTTCATGGCGACCCGTACGGAAAATGTCTGGGTCACCGGGTCCGCACGCTGCGCCACCTCCTTGATGTGCACGGGGAACCGGAGCCCGGGCGCCGCGCTGAACTCCGCGACGAGCTGGACGATATCGGCCAGGCGGATGTCGGCCATCACGCTCTCCGGGATGTCGACGGCGATATCGATCTCGGCGATGTCCTGAAATTTGACCACCGGCTGCTTGGCGCGGACGTTCTGTCCCTGCTCGACAAACCGCTGCGCGATCACCCCGTCGTAGGGCGCGCGCAGGGTGGAGTCGGACAGCTGCAGATTTGCCTCGACCACCCGGCCCTCCAGACCCCGGACCTCTGCCTCCCGGGCCTGGACATCCTCCTCGCGGCCGACCGCGCTCTGGTCGAGCGTCTGGCGGGCAGCTTCAAAATTTTCCTGAGCGACGCGGTAGGTTGTTTCCGCGCGGTCAAACTCGACGCGCGAAATCGTGCGGGACCGCAGCAGCTGGGTGGCGCGCCCGAATTCCGCGCGGGCGTTCACGAGCGAGGCCTCGGCCGAGCGC
>JBGTAT010000168.1:0-4553 GCA_041749755.1 Terrimicrobiaceae bacterium
ATACGGGGTCGGCGTCAATGCCGCCGGCGGGGCCACAGCGGGAGAGCCGCCGGCACCGGCGGGCGGCGCGCCGGAGAAAAAGAAGCAGGGCAAGGGGGATGATGACTAAATTGCCCGGCGCTCAACCGGTCCGGCTCCCTCCTTGCGCCGCTTCGTTAGCTCGTGGGAGGGGCCAGTGAAAGTGGGTGGTGGTGATTTAGTCGGGCCACGCTGATCAGGGGGCACGTGTGTGACTCTGGCCCCGCGACGGATAACAATCGCCAAATGGCCGGGGTGCGCGTTTCCTGTGCCACACCCACAATTACCCGCAACCTCTTCGGGGTTGCTGCTGGAAAGCTTCCGCCAGAGAGGATAGGCTCTCTACGTATGCGTATTCTTGTTGCCGAAGATGACCCCAAGTTGCGTTCTCACCTGAGGCAGGCACTTTCGCAGGTGGGCTACGCGGTGGATGAGACCGGCGATGGCCAGGAGGCGCTCTGGCTCGGGAAGGAGCATGACTATGATGCCGCCGTGCTCGACATCTCGATGCCGGGAATGGATGGCGTGTCGGTCACTCGGGCGTTACGCACAGCCGGACGGGCTTACCCGGTCCTTCTCGCCACGGCGCGCGGCGACCTGCGCGACAAGGTGGGCGGGCTGGATGCGGGAGCGGATGACTATCTTGTAAAACCATTCTCGACCGAAGAGCTGCTCGCCCGGCTCCGTGCCGTGCTTCGCAGGCGCTGTCCGGATCTGACCAGCATGGTGCGGGTGGGGGATCTTGAGCTGGATCTGCGAACCCGACTGGCCAGGCGGGCCGGTAACGAGATCGTGCTGACCAACCGGGAGTTTGCGCTTCTGGAGGCACTTGCGGAAGCGTCGCCCCGCACGGTCACGAAGACGAGCCTCGTTGAACGCGTCTGGGATCAGCACTTCGACTCCGGGACAAATGTGCTCAATGTTTATGTGAACTATCTCAGAAAAAAAGTGGACCTGCCTGAAATGCCTCCGCTCATTCATACGATCCGCGGGGTGGGCTTCGCCCTGCGGGAGGAAGCCTCGTGAATTTCCGCATCCGTATGGCCATCTGGTTCGGCATGGCCCTCGTTGCAATTGTGGCCCTCCTCATCATGACTGCACACCAGCATCTCGATCACGAACTCCGTCTCGAGAAGTGGGACCGGACCCATCCGAAATATCCCGGCTGGTCGCTGCACGGAAGCTACACCGACTCCGAGGTACATGATATTCTCGGAGAACTGATGCAGGTCTGGGGATGGATCGGGTTGCCCTCCCTCGGGCTGGCTCTGGGGGCGGGGTTCCTGCTTGCGAGGCGTTCGATGCGGCCGGTCAGGAGCATCAACCGGGCGCTGGCGGAGAAAACCCCTGACACCCTGAAAACCGGAATTCCGCTTCCAGAGAGGGATCCGGAGCTGTCTGAACTTGTCTCGCAGATCAATGCCCTCCTCTTTCGCATGGGGAGCGCCTATGATGAGATGTCAGCGTATTCTTCCCGAGTGGCCCATGAGCTCAGAACGCCGCTCGCACTCCTGAGGCTACGGATTGAAAAATCGGCCGCTGAGATTCCCCCTGATCTCTCCGATGAGCTGCAGGAGGAGCTTTCCCGCCTGTCGAAGTTCGTCGAACGCTCCCTGCTTGCCGCCCGCGCGCAAGCCGGACGGCTCGAGGCGCGTCGCACGGCGGTTCCACTTACCGATCTGCTGGAGGATTTGCGGGAGCCCTACGAGGTCTTGGCCGGGCAGGCGAAAATCGCGATGGACTGGGATGTTGCGCCCGGCCTGCGGGTATTTTCCGACAGCGACCTTCTCCTCCAGATCCTGCACAATCTGCTCGGCAACGCCTGCCGCTACGGGGCGGCCCGCGTGCGGCTTCGTGTCCGCACGAACGGAAACGGAACCACTCTCCTGCTGGCCAACGATTACCATCCTCAATCGCGGGCGGTCGGCGGGCTCGGAATCGGGCTCCGGCTTGTCCGCGCGCTGGCGAACAGCCTGGACGGACATTCTTTTGCATCGCGCGACAACGGCCGGTTTTTTGCCGTGCGCCTGACATGGATCCCATCGGCTCAATAGAGACGAATGGTCCGTACAGTTGAGGAAGGCCATCCGGGCACAACCCTCGATTTCCCCCTGCCATCTGAGAGATGGCAATTTTTTTGCGCACGGCTCCGGCTCCGTGAGCCCCTTCGTCCGCCGTCTCATTTCATCGACTGCACGACCGGTTCTCCCCACGTCCTGACAGAGGAGCGTGCGACAGGGCGGCGAAGCGGGTGAGCGAAGGACGGGGCATCGCCTTCAAACTGGAGCACTTCGAACGAGGAGTCGAATGGATTTCCCGCAGAAAACGCGGGGAAGAGGAACGGGCTCCTGATTAAAAATGGCCTGCGCTTTCCTCCCCTGGACTCCCGTGTGCGGCGCGTGCGACGTATTCCGCCTGCCGGAGGTGGACGCGAAGGTGGAGTGCCAGCATGCCGTGCCAGCGGTGGGCATCGAAGTCCCCGAAGAGCGGGTGTGGAAAAGTGGCTGTTCCACGCAGGCGTCCGAGGCCGGCAACCGCCCGCGTGTGCTCAAGGATGGATTCCCGGAAGTTTTCCCGCTGTTCCTGACCCGCCGCTGCAGCCGGCATCACATCGGACTTGGGATCGATGCGGGCCGCCCCGTGCAGCGGTTCGCCCCGCGCCAACTGAACCACGATCGCGGTGATGCTCCGGTTGACGATCGCATTGTGCTCGAGAAGCATCCAGTACGACCACCGCCGCATGTCCTCATCCACGCCCTGCATCGGGGGCACTTCGACCGGGCGGGCACCCTCGTCAAGATCGAGGCACTCCGCCAAGGCGAGATACTTTGACATCATAGCCTGAGCCTTGCGGGACGACGATCTGCGACCGGTAAACGCCAGCATCGTCCGCACAACCACCTTGACCGCGGTATCGCTGAGCGGGCTGTGTCTTTGGATGTTCGTCATCCTGGGATTTACCGGCCCAGGGCGTCTGTTGGCAAGTTCGTCCTGAAGCGTTCGCTGGCACAGGACAAATTTCTGTCAGCACCAAAGGTGCGTCCTTCCACAGCCCAGGGCAACGCCCTGGGAACTTGATCCACAGAGCGAATAGGGCTGAAGGCCCGGAATGACTCAATATACGAGCATAGATCCCGGGCTTTCGGCCCTCGCTGTTTTAACTATCCAAATCCCAGGGCGTTGCTGAGCTATTGGATCATGCGCCTTCAGCGCTCTCAGAAATTTGTCCTGCACCCAACGTTCGCCCGTTAAGGCTTGTGCCGCCTAACCGCGCCGCCGTCTGCGGATTTTAGGTTGAATATCTTAGGGGGGAGGAGATGCTGGGCGGGATGTCTGAACCCGCACTGCGCGAGCTCAAAAGCCGAGCTCAACTTCTCAAGCCCGCGATCAAGCTCGGCAAGGCCGGGGCCACCCCGGAATTTCTTGCGGAATTTGAAAAGCTCCTCGCAAAAAGCGGGCTCGTGAAAATGCGTTTTGAAGGGTTCAAGGACGATCGCAAGCCACTTTCCCGCGAGCTGGCGGAAAAGCTGGGAGCCACCCTCGTGCAGCAGGTCGGGCACACGGCGGTCTACTTCCGAAAGGCCGTGTAGCGTCACCCGCCGGACAGCCTGCTTATTCGGTTGAACGGGCTCAAGAAGAGGGTCCGGCGGCCGGGTTTTTCTTCGCAGGAAGCCCGTGAAAAACAATCTGTCTCGCACGGCCGCACGCCGGATGAATGCGATTCGCAGAGTTTTCGGGCCGATTCGTCGGCTCGTCGTGGATATCTTGCCGGATGCGTGGATGATCGCTGAGTCAACCCCATTTGATTATGAAATCCATCCTTCGCTTGTTCCTCTTCCTTCCGCTCTCAACCCTCCCGCTTTTCGGGCACGGATCGATGGCGGATCCCATCAGCCGGTCCTACGAAGTTTTCCTGGAAAACCCACAGTCCCCTCGCACGGAAGCTGCGCGCGCAGCGATCAGCGTTGCCGGGACCCAAGCCTTTTATGACTGGCACGAGGTGAGCCTTAACGTTGTTGGATATGACTACCAGGCGAGGATTCCCGACGGGAAGCTGCCGGGGGCCGGGCGGGATAAATATGCCGGGTTAAATCTGGCCCGGACCGACTGGCCTGCGACCCCGGTTGTGCCGGGGCCGAGGCTCTGCCGCTTCTATGCGGCGACCCCGCACGAGCCGAGCTTTTTCAAGGCTTACATCACACGCGAAGGCTACAACCCTCTCCAACCGCTTCGCTGGCAGGACCTCGTCGCCGTGCCGGGAGCGGACGGAGCCGCGCTGACCGGGTCGAGCTATTACATGACCCTCGACCTCCCGGCCCGCACCGGGCGCCATATCCTCTATGTCATCTGGCAGCGGATCGATCCGGCGGCTGAGGTTTTCTTTTCGACCAGCGATCTCGACTTCGGCGGAGTGAATTACGGGGTGACGCCGGCCCCGATGGTCGCCCCGGCTCCAACCGACGCGCCCCACGATCACGAGCACCCTTCTCCCACCCCAGCCCCAACGCCAGCCCCAACGCCAGCCCCAACGCCAG
>JBGTAT010000169.1:0-17949 GCA_041749755.1 Terrimicrobiaceae bacterium
CCGCGTCCGCCAGGGCCACTTCGGCTACCGCGCCCTCCGCGACACGCTCGCCGCCATCGAGCCGTTTATCGACGAGCCGGCCGCGGCGCAACCCGCCTGATCTTGCCTGCGGCACAATCGGTCCGCAAGGCACCCGCCATGCCGGGACGTCGTCGACATCCAAAAAAGTACGGCTTGCCGTATATTTTAATATGGCATACCATAAATTCGATGAAAACCACGATTGATCTTGCCGACGATCTGGCGGCTTCCCTGAAGGCTAAAACGGCCCGGGAGGGGATTTCGATGCGTGCCGCCGTGCATGAGGCTCTGCGTCTCTGGCTCAAAAGCCGCCCGGATGTGGCCCGTCCCATTTCGCGCGAAATCGGGTTAATGGCCGGCAAGGGCCTCACGGCGGAGGCCGCATCCGCTTCGTGGGATGAGCTTCGCGCGCTGAGTTACGGGCAGAAAATGTAAGGGGCATTTTGCATGATCGCGCTCGATACCAATATCCTCATCTATGCCCACCGGAAGGACTCCCCATTTCATACCCCCGCGCTGGATGCACTCGCGCGGCTCGGCAATGGCACGGCACCGTGGACGATCCCGTGGCCGTGTCTCCACGAGTTCCTGAGTATCGTCACGCATCCGCGCATCTACAATCCTCCCACCCCGATCGAAAAAGCCCTCGCCTTTCTGGAAAACTGGATTGAAAGCCCGTCCCTCGTGCTGATCTCCGAGGGAGACACCCACTTCGGCCACCTCTCGCGACTCGCACGGCGCGCCAGGCTCGCCGGCCCCAAAGTGCATGATGCGCGCATTGCGGCGCTCTGCATTGCCCATGGCGTGGACGTTCTCCTCACTGCCGACCGCGACTTCTCCCGCTTTCCAGACCTCTCGACAAGAAACCCGCTCGTCTGAGGTGAGCCACCTGTACCATTCTTTTCCTGAGCTTGGATGATCCCTGCGTGCAGCCTTCCACAAAAGCCATCTTGGAAGACGCCGAAAGCGTTTCCATCTCACCGGTTTCGGCCGCGGAGCTGGCGTGCTTGCAGGAGAGGGGGAAGATCGGACTTCCGGTGCATTGGCGTCTGTGGCTGCGCGAGGCCCTACATCGAAATGGCTGGGACGCTCTGCCCATTACCCTTGATATCGCGGAGGAGGCTTGGTGCTTGCCCGGAGCATTCCATGCGGATCCGGCAGATCGCATTCTGACTGCAACGGCGCGCAAGGAAAACAGGCTCCTGCTCACCACCGACCGAAAGATCCTCGAACCCTCATGTGCGGGCCGAGTGGTAGAAGGCGTGCCACTGATCCGCAGCGGATGCGCACTCCCTCCGCATTCACCGATCCGAAGCAGCACGGTTTGACACGACCAACTCAACCCAAAAAGTCTTGATATTTAGAGCGCGCCATGCATGAATCCATGCATGGCTACAAAAACAATTTCGCTCGAAATGGATGCCTACGAGCATCTGAGTCGTGCCCGGCGGCATGAACGGGAATCCTTTTCATCGGTGGTTCGCCGGGCCAATTTTACTGCTGGGATCTCAACGGGGACCTCGATTCTCGAAAAATTGAAGTCACTGCCTCCGGTGCCGGATTCTGCGTTTGAGCATTGGGACAGGATGGAGCACGAGGAGTCTCTTCATCCGAGAGTCTCGCCTTCACCTTGGGACGCTCCAAATGTTTCTTGATTCCTGCTTTCTGATCGACCTTCAAAGAGAGAGGCGGGCTGATCGTGAAGGCCCGGCCCGGCGATTTCTTGCGCGACATGGCGAGGCGCGCTTTTCGATTTCCGTGATTGTCGCGATGGAATTCTGCGAGGGTTTTTCCGACGGAGATCTGTGGAGTGCGCGGGGGTTCCTCGATCTTTTCCACCGTGTTCCGTTGGACGAACAGGTGGCTCTTCGTGCATCCCGCATCCGCCGCACGCTTCGGGAAACCGGTCAATTGGTGCCGGACAACGACATCCTCATCGCCGCGACGGCCCTGGAGGGCGGCGAGCCGCTTGTGACCAAGAATACTCTCCATTTCAAACGGATTGGCGCTTTGCAATTGCTGGATTACTCGTCAGGAAACTGAGGGCGCGCTGGAACGGGACCTTGCCGAGTTTGCAGAACGTCGTTTCAAACGTCGTCATCGGCCGCGCGATCCCGTCGTCCCACGCGACCTCGCTCCAGCCGGATTTTGTGTACGCCACCATTTCGGCGAAGTAGGCCGCATCGTCGGTCATGAGTCGGAGGATGCCATCCGGGCGCAGCACGCGGGCGGCCTCGAGGAGAAAGTCCTCCTTCACCAGGCGGCGGCCCTCATGGCGGCGCTTGGGCCACGGGTCGGGGAAGGACACATGGAGGATCTGCACGCTGGCATCCGGAAGGAAATCCCGGAGCGCCTGCGGCCCCTCCCCACGTACCGCGAAGGCGTTGGGGATCTCACGGCGGCGGATCCGCTTGTTACAGGTGTCGACCCGTGCGCTCTGGCGCTCGATGCCGAGAAAATTCCGCGTCCCGTCAGCCGACGCCATCGCGAGCAGGAACGCCCCCCGGTGGCATCCGAAATCAACCTCCAGCGGAGGGGCTGCGGGCGCAAGCCAGGATGGCGGGATCGCGGGCTGCTCGGGCGATTCAGAAAGCATGGTGGAAAAACAAAACGGGCGGGACGCTGGCGTCCCGCCCGGTTCCGTCGGGGGATTTCTCGGGAGAAATCAACCGATCCTTCGGCTGGGTAGCCTCGGGGTCAAAGGGCCGCCAGAGCCTTTGAGGGGCTCCGGCGGAATGAATGTCTTATTCCGCGGCTTTGGTCTCTTCGACCTCAGCTGCCTTCTTGGCGGCCGGCTTCTTGGCAGCAGGCTTTTTCTTCACGGGCTTTTCAGCGGCCGTCTCGGCGGGTGCCTCGACCACTATGCTGTCAACCCACTCGATGTAAGCCATCGGCGCGGAGTCGCTCTGGCGCGGCCCGAGCTTGATGATCCGGGTGTAGCCACCCTGGCGGGTAGCCGCGCGAGGGGCCACCTCGGCAAAGAGCTTTTTGACGGCGTCTTTCTGTCCGAGCTCGCCGGCGGCGAGGCGGCGGGCATGAAGGTCCCCGCGCTTGCCGAGGGTGACCATCTTCTCCGCGAGCGGGCGGACGGCCTTGGCCTTGGCCAAGGTGGTTTTGATGCGGCTGTGTTCGATGAGGCTGCAGACCTGGTTCGCGAGCAGTGCGTTGCGGTGCGAGGACGTGCGGCCAAGCTTGACGGTTTTTTTACGGTGGCGCATGGCGATTATTTTTCAGCGGGTTCGGGTGGGAGTTCCACCATGCCGGCTTCGAATTTCATTCCGAGTCCGAGTCCGAGCTGCTGGAGCTTGTCTTTGATTTCGTTGAGCGACTTCTTGCCGAAGTTGCGGTACTTGAGCATTTCCGACTCCGTCTTCATGGCCAACTGCCCGACGCTCGTGATGTTGGCGTTGTTCAGGCAGTTTGCGGCGCGGACCGAGAGCTCGATCTCGTTCACGCTCATGTTCAGGAGCTTCTTCATCCGGGTATTTTCCTGGCTGACCTCCTGCGGGGTCTCGTCGAATTCGACCTGCTCGTCGTTGAACCCGACGAAGACATCGAGGTGGTGGCGCAGGATCGCGGAGGACTGGAGAAGCGCGTCGTCCGGGGTGATGCGGCCGTCGGTCCAGATCTCGATGATCAGCTTGTCGTAGTCGGTCCGCTGGCCGACGCGGGTCGCCTCGACCGCGTACTTCACGCGGGTCACGGGCGAAAAGATCGAGTCGATCGCGATCACACCGATCGGCTGATCGGAATTTTTGTTCTCGTCGCCGGTAGCGAACCCGCGGCCGACCTTGATCTCGAATTCTGCCTCGAACTTCTGCTTTTTATCGAGCGTGCAGATCAGCTGTTCGGGGTTGAGGACCTCGCACTGCTGGGTGCTTTCGATGTCGCCGGCCGTGATGGCTCCCTCTTTGTTAACGGCAAGCTTGAGGTTGCGGACCTCGTGGTCGTGGGCTTTAAATTTGACCTTCTTCAGGTTGAGGATGATGTCCACGACATCTTCGACGACGCCGGGGAGGCTGGTGAACTCGTGCGGAGCTCCCTCGATCTTGACCGAGGTGATCGCCGCCCCTTCGAGCGAGCTCAGGAGGACGCGGCGGAGCGAGTTGCCAATCGTGTGTCCGTATCCGGCCTCAAAAGGCTCGGCGACAAACTTGGCAAAGGTTTCCGTGGCGGAGGACTCGTCCTTGACGAGGGATTTCGGCATTTCAAACCGACCGAGACGAATGGGCATAACTGTTAACTTTCTTTTCCTGCCGGGTTTCCCTGGGCGCATTCGGCTGACCGTCGAAGACGGACAGCCACCAGGACCAACGGCAAAACGTGGTTTTTGCGCGGATGGCGAAAATCTCACGATCCGGCCGGATGTCAATCACCGAAGTGAAAATTTCCGAAAAATCACGGGCGGTTGAGGATTCCGGTCGAGGCGCGAGGGAGGAGGTCGGCCAGAGAAAACCTTTCCTGGCGGCCGCGGAGGTTGGCCGAGATGATCGGCAGCGACGGGGAGAATTCGGCCAGGACCTGGCGGCAGGCCCCGCACGGGCTGATGACCTCGTCGGTGTCCGCCACCACGGCAAGGAGGAGAAAATCCGTGTGTCCGGCGGCCACGGCAGCCCCGACCGCCACGCGCTCTGCGCACATGGTGAGGCCGAAGCTCAGGTTTTCCACATTGCACCCGCAGAAGACCGATCCGTCAGAGCAAGCGACCGCCGCCCCGACGAGGAACCGGGAATACGGGGCATGGGCGTTAAGCCGCGCGGCGATGGCGCGGTCGATCAGGGCCTGTAGATCTGGTTCACCAGGAGGAATCATCACTTGTGATTTGTTACCACCTGTGCTTGATTCCTGCACGATGAAAACCGCGCCCGCCGAGGCCTCCCCCGCTAAAAGTCTCCTCGAGGAGATCGAGGTGTTCCGCACTGCCTGCCGGGGAACCTTGGAATCCATCGGGGCAAAGCTCGAAGAGAGAATCGACGGGGTCCGCACCCGCGTCGAGGCGCTCGGGCCGCCCGACTCCATCCCCTCAGGCAAGCTGCGCGACCTGCGCGACATGCTCACCCTTCTCCACCACGCCGACGTGAAGCCGGAAAAAGGCCGCCGCAAGGACCTCAAGAAGCTCGATACCATCTCGGACGATCTTCTAATGATGAGCGAAAACTGGTGATGAACACCCCCCATGAAACCGCTTCTCTTAGCTGCCCTCCTCGTGGGATCCCCTGCCATGGCGGATGAAAAAGCCGTGCTCGGCGGCGGATGCTTCTGGTGCGTCGAAGCCGTCTACCAGGGCCAGCCGGGCATCAAGTCGGTCGTCAGCGGGTACGCCGGCGGCAAGACCCCCCACCCGACATACGACGAGGTCTGCACCGGAAAATCCGGCCACGCCGAAGTCGTGGAGATCACGTACGACCCGGCGATGGTCTCCTACGAAAAGATCCTCGACCTTTTTTGGGATGCCCACGACCCCACGACCCTGAACCGCCAGGGCGCCGATCACGGCACCCAGTACCGGTCGATCATCGTGGCGGGAACCCCGGATAAAGTCGCGCTCGCGGAAAAGTCCCGGGCCGCCGCGCAGTCGCGGTTCCCAGACCCGATCACCACCGAAATCGTCGCGTCCGCCGAATTTTTCCCAGCCGAGCCTGCGCACCAGGACTTCTACGAGCGGAACCCGTCGCACCCGTACAACCGCGCCGTCATCGCCCCGAAGCTCGAAAAGCTCAAAGCGAAAGGGCTCTGAAAAAAATTCCTGATCGGCAGGATTGACACGGTGTCCGGGACTGGTAGTTTTTCCCTCCCGCCGAAAACCGAATTTACCATGGCCAACACCGAAGTTATCCTCACCGCCAATATCCCGTCGCTAGGCGCGGAAGCCGATATTGTCAAAGTCCGCCGCGGCTACGCCCGCAATTTCCTTCTGCCGCAGGGCAAGGCGCTGGAGGTGACGAAGAGCTCCCTGCGCCAGGTCAACCACCTGCGTGCGAAGCGCGCCGAGCGCGAAGCCCGCGAGGTCACGGCCGCCGAGGAGATCGCGACAAAGATCAACAAGCTGAAGCTTTCGTTCACGCTCGAGACCGGCGAGACCGGCAAGGCGTTCGGATCGGTGACCTCGAAGGACCTGCACGACCGGATCGTGACCGAGCTGAAGCTCGCCGAACTTCCCAAGCACGCGGTCGTCGTCGACAAGCCGATCAAGGAGACCGGCGATCACGAGGTCAGCGTCAAGCTGCACCCCGACGTGACAGCGACCCTCCACTTCAAGGTGGTGGCCCCGGCCGTCGTCGAGAAAGTTGAGGAGTCGGACGACGAGGATGACCGCAAGCCCCGCCGCCGCGTCACCTCCAAGGCCTGATGCCCCCCGATTCTCCGGCACGCGCTGAGGAGAATCCTGCCGCCAGCAACGGGACCGGCAAGGGCCGGAACCGGAAGTCCGGGCAGAAGCCGACGAGCTATCTGCCGGATATCCACCGCGCCCTGCCCCAGAGCCTCGATGCCGAGAAGGGCCTCCTCGGGTCGATCCTGCTGTCGGGCCCGGTCCTGGACGACACGATCGCCCAGATCAACGCGGCGCATTTTCATCTGCCCGCCCACCAGAAGATCTACGATCTGCTGGTTGAGATGAGGAACTCCGGCCGCCCGATCGACCTGATCTCGGTGACCCAGCTGCTCGAGGATCGAAAGCTTCTTGAGGAGGTTGGCGGAGCCTCGGTGGTGACCGACCTGATCACGTTCGTCCCGACGGCGGCCAACGCGGATTACTACCGCGAAATCCTCATCGAGAAGCACCTGCTGCGGAAGGTGATCACCGTCTGCACTGAGTACGCGGCCCGATCCTACGAGGAGCAGGGCGACGTCAAGATGCTCCTCGACGACGTGGAGGCGAACATCCTCAAAATCGGCGAGGAGCGGGTGAGCTCGGCGATGCCGACAATGAAGGAGATGGTCAACGAGGCGATCACCAGCATTGAGCAGCTCGTCAAAAACAAGGGCGGGATCACCGGGCTCCCGACCGGGTTCCGCGCGCTCGACAACATGACGAGCGGCCTGCACGCCGGCGAAATGTTCGTCATCGCCGCGCGCCCGTCGATGGGCAAGACCGCGCTCGCCATGAACAGCGCCGAGCACGTCGCGCTCGATGCCGGAAAGCCGGTGGCCGTCTTCAGCCTGGAAATGAGCTCGCCGCAGCTCGTCCAGCGCCTGCTCTGCTCGCGCGCCCGCGTAGACTCGAAAAAGCTCCGCGACGGGTTCATCGGCAAGCAGGAGCTCGGCAACATCAGCTCGGCCGCCGGGCTGCTCTCGAAGGCCAAGATGTTTGTCGACGACACCCCGGGCCTCAGCATCCTCGAGCTCCGCGCCAAGGCCCGCCGGCTCTGGAACCGCGAGGGGATCGAGCTCGTCGTCATCGACTACCTCCAGCTCCTCCGCTCGACATCCCGGCGCGCCCAGGACAACCGGCAGATCGAAATCGCCGAGATCTCGTACGGAGTCAAGGCGCTCGCCAAGGAGCTCAAAATTCCGGTCATCGTGCTCGCCCAGCTGAACCGTAACCCCGAGCAGCGCAGCGGCGATTCCAAGGGCCGCCCCAGGCTCAGCGACCTCCGCGAATCGGGCAGCATCGAGCAGGATGCCGACGTCGTCGGGCTCCTCGTCCGCGAAAAATATTATGCCGAGGACGAGGAGGCGCGGAAGGAGGCCGAGGGGAAGGCGACGCTCATCATCGCCAAGCAGCGAAACGGCCCGACCGGGGACGTCGCGCTCACATTCCTCGAGGACTACACCCGGTTCGAAGAGCGCGCCGAGGAGCGCCGCGAGGAATAACTTCCCGGCTTGCTTCCCGGACCGTCCTTGGGTTTTCTTGACCGGTGATGAATGCCCGTCGCCTCCTCAGCATCCTGCTTCTCCCGGCAGCCACCCTAAGCGCCCAGTCGCTCCTGGAGGATCTCAGCCAGTCCCAGCTCGCGGAGATCGGGCAGGGCCGGCAGGTCCTCACGACCCAGCTCATCGAGGGAAAGCCCTGGCCGAGGGTCCGCCTCTACCAAAAAATCCAGGCCGCGTCGCCGGAGGAGGTCGCCGCTGTGTTTTTTAACTATAAAAATGCCAAGAGCTTCATCCCGAAGATCATCAAATCCGATATCTCCCGGCAGATTTCCTCCTGCGTGGCCGAGGTCGACTACGGGATCGATATCCCGATCCTCCCGGACGAATTTTACACGGCCAGGAACTCGTTGGCCGCGGATGCCGACGGCAGCTACTGCGTCTCGTGGGAGCTCGTGAAGGCGCTCCAGACGAAGGCCAGCGAGGGAAACATGCGGATCGAGGCGATGGGCGACGGCTCGGTGATCCGCTACACCAACCTCGTCACCCCGGGCTCCGCCATGGCCGGCCTCCTCAAAACCCCCGCCATCGACCAGATGAAAAATACCGTGCACGCGATCGTCCGCCAGGCCGAGGCCCAGAAACGCGAGCACCCGCTCGAGCTCGCCATCGAAGTCCAGGCGCTCCAGCAGGCGCTGAAAAAATAAGCCCCCCAGAGGATTTCCGGGTTCGGAGTTCCGCGTTGACTCCCTCGCTCCCGCTCGTTTCGCCCCTCTGGGGTCTTGCTTCGCAAGATCTCCCCGGGCCGCTCCCACGGCCACGTGGTTAGGCGGCTGGCGAGTGGGGAGGCTGCTTGAAAAAAGCGCCGCCTAAAGGCGGAACTCCAAACAAGCTCCCTCAAGGCGGAGACCGCTTTTGCAATCTTCGGGCATGCGACCGTCAGTCGCCGGCAGCGAATTCCCGCTTTGCGGACCGGCCCGGATCGCTTAGAATTTTGTTAGCCCCCACTTGAAATGAGTGGCGCCCGTAGCTCAGTGGATAGAGCACCGGACTTCTAATCCGATGGTCGCTGGTTCGATCCCAGCCGGGCGCGCCACCGTCTACACACGGTAGGTCACAGCGTCTTTCTCCCCGATGCTGAGATGTTTGGCCTGCTGGAGCCTCTCGCACATGCGGACGGCATCTGCCTCGGTGGCACCCTTGCGCAAATTCGATTTCAAGTGGCTGAGCAGGGCTGCCTTCTTCTTCGGACGATTCGCGACATTTTTTTGCAGGCTCTCCAACACCTTGCTCAGATCATCCTCCCTCTCAAAGGCTTCCGCCTCTGCCCCCGGCGGCACCTCCTTCGGTTTGTGCGAAAACGTCAGCGTCGAGAAGTCGTCATGGCGTCGCGCTTTGATGTGCCGGCTGCGCAGGTGCTCGATCAGCGGGTCGTAGCCCTTGTCCTTCGAAACCACATGAAAGTAGGCCGTGGGATCGGACAGCACCTTGCGGCCCAGATAGTAGGACAGCGTGAAATCGAGCGCGTTTTTTCCGCTGCTGGCCAAGCGGATCAGCTCCACGGCAGCGGCGTGCTCCATCAGCTTCTCAACCAGCGCCACATCCAACTTCGTCTGCCTGGGTCCCAGCAGCAGTGTGAAGTGAACTGCCTTGGTCCCAATCACTGCCGGATCGATGGCATGCACATTTTCAAAATCTACAAAAACATGGTTCATCGGGGGAGGGAGATCGGGTGTCATGGTGTGGTTAGGCGGTGAGGTCGTTAACGAGGGCGGAGAGGAGGTTCGCGGCGGTCGCGCGGGAGGCGGCGAGTTGGGTTTCCAACGCGTCTACCAGGGACATCAGTTCGGCAACTTTGTCCACGATCCGACGTTGTTCGGCGAGGGGTGGGAGGGGGATCGCGAAGTCGTGTAAGAACTCCGTCTTCAGTTTGCATGTACCGTGCGACGAATGCTCGATAGCGGAAAGAACGTCCGGCTCGAAAGCGCGAAGCGCCAAGAGGAGAAATTCCTTTGTTCTCGGCTCGCTTAGCAGGAGCGCTTTCATGTCCTGATTGATGGTGACTTCGCGCGCCGTGAGCGCTACTGGGAATGCCCGAGCGAGAATCATGCCTCGGACAACCATCAGGAGACTTCCGGGAGGAATCAGTCTGACAGAGGAGCCCTTTACAGCCAATTCCGAGATGTGGTCCTGCGCGTCTGAGATTTGCAGCACCTTCATGTCCTTTGGGCTTACCCAGGGCAAATCTCCATTCCAGAATTCTGGGCGTGATTTCGATGGCGTTCCACCGCCGCGCCATTCCCCCACTTTTCCGAGTGGAATGCGGAGCCAGGGCAATGGGAATGCGTCATCGGCGTCTTTGATCGCTACTGCTGCGAGCTTCGGAAACGTCGCCTCTGCCGGTTCGTCGTTGGGATCCTGGGGGACGAGTTTGCCTTGGACGGCGAGGGTGAGGATGGATTTGCGGAGGTCGGCGGGTGGGATATTGAAGGAGGAATGGAACAGGAGATTGAGGTTGGCCGGGGTGGGCGCGTCGGCAAAGCGGGCCAGCGAGGCGCGGGCGAGCGCGGCGTGTTTCCTCTCCCGTTCCTCCTGTTGCGCCTCCAGCCGATCACACAACGCCATCAACTCATCCACCTTCGCCACGATTCGCTTCTGAACTGTGAGGCTTGGAACCCAAAGCGACACCGCATTTAACTCGGTTTTGCCAATTACACCTTGGGCGGAACCGCGAGAATTGCGCCGTAAGCGAAGCGTGTAGGGTATCAGCGAATAGTAGAGAAACTTTGTTGCGAGAGCTGATGAAGGGCGAATAGCGGCTGCGCTTCGACCGATTGCGCAATCAATGGCAAGATTCAACTTGCCGACAGTAGCTCCGACAACGCACACCAACACATCGCCAGTTTTGGCGAACTTAAGAGGCTTGGTAGTCCACACTTCTTCACGTGGATAGAGTGGACCGAATTCACCCACTTTCACAAAGACCGTCCCGCGACCCTCGGTATTGTATTCGTCCCCCGCCGGGGCTTGTCCCATCACAAGCTCCACGATATTTCCCATGAACTTGATGTCATCTTTGACAGGCCGTTCCAATGCTTCTGGGATTAAGCGGCCGGTTGCTGCCAGTTCCAGCACCAACTCCCGCATCTTGGCCACCGCATCGGGAGCGCCGACGAAGGTGTCGAACTTTTCAAAGAATGCGGCGATGGTCATGGTTCGGTGGCAAGCAGTGGTTGCCAAAGTGGAAGGGATTGCCAGCCAGTGGGGATTTCCATTTCCGGTTGGAGGCCGGGATCGAGGGGTGCGAGCAGGTGGGCCAGTCGGCCGGGCACGGACGAGGCCGGTTCGATCACTTGAACGAGGTGGACGAGCAGCACGAGAGAGTTGTAGATCCGGCGTTCGTTGGGGTTGCCGATTGGGGTGCGGGTGAGGTTGAAGTTCGGAAAGAGATGTGGCGGTTTCTTTTTCGGAAGCTGGACGGTGAAGGTGAACTTGCGGTTCCAGAGGCGGCTGTGATGGGCGGCGGTGTTGCGGAGGACGGAGAGGTGGTGGAAGAGCGAGCAGAGCGTTTTCTCGTCGAGTCCGTAGGTATCGGCGACGGATTGGCGGAGCGCGGGAGGTTGCAAACCTGCCAACAGTCGGGAAATGGCTCCGAAGGAAGCGACCTCCATGAGCACCCAGATCGGAGGCCAGGGCATGCCGAGAGCTCCCTTGTGGTGCTTGATGAAGATTTCCCGGCTGCGGTTCATTTCGGCATCAAGCTTGGTCAGCGTACGTGCGTGTTCCAAGGGATCCGAAAAATGCCGGTTCTCCAGATAGGCGAGCGGTCCGAGTTGGTGGCCGATCTCGTAAGCGAGCCGTGAGCGGACGGAGATTTCGGCGCGCTTGCATGCTTCCAGGACGAGACCGCGCAGGCTGCGGTCGAAGTGGTAGAGGTCCCAGAGCCGGGTGAATGTGGTGCCGGGCAGGAACTGGTCCGGGTTGCCCGGAACCGCGAAGGAGAAGCGGTAGGCGGAGAGTCGGTAGTAATTGAGGTGTGCCAGACAATGAAGGGCGAAAGCCTCATCGGGCACGACCAGGCCTCGGGTCTTCAGGAGATCAAGCTGTCGCTGATATGTGAGTGCCGGCTTGCTCACGGCAGCCCTCTTCTATGCGGCAGTGCCCGCAAAAAAAGTAACCTCCCTGGTGCGCATCGTGGAGAGGCGTGGGAGGTGTTGTTGGTAGTATGTTCGATCACGGACTTGATTTCGTCAACTTTTTTCAAATGCCCGCCGAGGTGGTCAGCGAGTGATGGAGTTCCGTTTTCAGTGCGGCGCGGGTTTCGGCGATCTGGGCAAGGAGTTTTTCGTATTCCGGCAGGAGATGGGCCACATCGCCGGGGCCGGGGTCGGAATTGTGCGGGTTTTTGAGGTCGAGGTTGCCTGCCTTGATCTGGTCGATGGAGACGCGCCATGCGTGTTGGGTTTCCTTGCGCTTGCTGTAGAGGCCGTGCTTATCCGGTTTCCCCCACCAGTCCCGCTCGCCTTCAAATTCCTCGATGCGGATCGGCTTGCCCTTGTTGTAGCTTTTGGCACCGGGGGGATATGGGTGCTCGTAAAACCAGATTTCCCGTGTCGGTGTGCCCTTGGTAAAAAAGAGGAGGTTTGTTCGGATGCCGGTGTAGGGATTGAAGACGCCGTTGGGCAGGCGGACGATGGTGTGGAGGTTGCACTCGGTCAGGAGGGATTCCTTGATGCGGGTCTTCACGCCCTCGCCGAAGAGGGTGCCGTCCGGTAGCACGAGTCCGGCGCGGCCACCGGGCTTCAAGATTTTCATGATCAGCACGAGGAAAAGGTCTGCTGTTTCGCGGGTGCGGAACTCGGTGGGGAAATTCGACTCGATGCCATCCTCCTCCATGCCGCCGAAGGGTGGGTTGGTGACGATCACGTCCACCCTTTCCTTCGGAGTCCAGTCACGAAGCGGACGCGCGAGCGTGTTCCCATGCCGGACGTTGCTGGGAACTTCGATGCCATGCAGGAGGAGGTTCGTGATGCAGAGCACATGCGGAAGGTGCTTTTTCTCGATGGCACCGAAGCAATCCTGAATCGTGCGCTCGTCGGCCTCGGTCTTTGCCTGCTTGCGAAGATGCTCGATGGCGGAGGTGACAAATCCGCCCGTGCCGCAAGCGGGGTCGAGGAGCGTTTCGCCCAAGCGGGGGTTGACCTGCTCGACGATGAACTGGGTGACGGCGCGGGGGGTGTAGAATTCCCCAGCATTGCCTGCGGACTGGAGATCCTTGAGGAGCTTCTCGTAAATGTCGCCGAACATGTGGCGATCATCCGAAGCGTTGAAGTCGATGCCGTTGACCTTGTTGATGACCTGCCGCATCAACGTGCCGTTCTTCATGTAGTTGTTGGCATCATCGAAGCTCGTCCGAATGAGGACCGACATGCGGTCGGCGCTCTTCAGGGATTGCAGGCCGGGCAGCAGGGTGTTGTTGACAAAATCGAGGAGCGCGCTGCCGGTGATGCCCTCGGCATCGGTCGCCCATGCGGACCAGCGGAGGTTTGCCGGAAGCGGGGATTTGTAATGATCCCGAAGCAGCTCCAGCTCCTTTTCCCGGTCATCGAAGATTTTCAGGAAGAACATCCACCCGAGCTGCTCAAGCCGCTGGGCGTCGCCGTACGTCCCGGCGTCCTTCCGCATGATGTCCTGGATGGATTTGACGATGTTGGAGACGTTGGGCATGGGAAAATAGCTATTGGCCGCAAGCTAGGGCGTCGAGAACGCTGCTTCGAGTGCAGGTAGCTGGTCGGCGATAATCTTGATGACTTCCTGTGTGTTTGTGGCCTGATGCGATTTTACACACCATTCATAAACACTTTGCGCGACCTCTTCTGGAGCTTCCAGTTCCGAATCGTCAAAGACAATATTGCTTTGGGGTGCCGTATGCAGCATGCACCACCATTGAGGTTGGTCTTTGCGCTTTACTCTCTTGAAAGGAGAACTAGCAGATTGTATCCAAAGAGGTTCGATCCATGCTTTTGGCGCTTTCCCCGAGATCACATAAAGATACGGACGCTTTCCAGAAAACTTTACCTCAAAGACTACTGTCCTCTTTATTCCTGCCCATGCAGTCCCATGCGAATTTCCGGGCACATCCCATGCCTTTGGAATGAAACGGACGTAAGCCTTATTACACGCCTCCATCTGAATTCCAAGACTATCAGCATTTTCATTCAATAGCTGCCGGACCTTATCTGATATAGCTCTGAGGTAATCTGGCTTCTGATCAAAGATTACGTCGAGTGCACGTCGATGTTGCTGGTAAATACGTTGAGCCGTCCGGGCAATTTCTGATTCTTCCATAAATTTTTCCTCCAGTAAGCGCAGATAATTCTCCAAAAGAACTTTTGGTTCACTTCCGATGGCATGACTTCGGTTTTCAAGACTCTCTTTCAGCGCCTTGTGAACCTGAGTGTAAGACGCCGAGATGTATCCCTCATCCTCGGGCAACTCATTCCGCTTCGTAAGAAAGAGAAACAGCTTTTTGTTGGCTTCGGAAAAATGTGTTTCCACAATGGACCGGTAACGACGAAGTTGGTTTGAGTGCTGTGCAGATCTGATTTTGTTCTCAATACAGACGACCCATCGCCGCTTGTCTGCAAAAGTCAGGACGAGCAGAACGTCGATGTTTTTCCACTCACGTCGAAGTTCGACATCGGTTAGCTGCCAAGCGTCAATATCCACTGGCGCGATCAACGGGTTCGTCTCGTCCGAAGACTCGTGAAGCACTCTCATTAGCCACTTTTTAAGAAATATCGAGTCGAGACCGTGGGACCCCTCTGGGTCGAGAATCCACGCCAAGACATTTGAGTGTCGGATCTCCCCGTGTTCAAACTTGAGCACCTGAAAGAGATTAAAACCCCCAAGGAGAGCTTCGAGGCGATCAAAATCTGGACAGTTGACGATAAGATCATTCAACGAATCGAAATCTGCTTGAAGCGAGGCTGATTTATCGTTCATGCTGCCTCCGGATATAGTGCTGTTTCGAGTTCGTAGATAGCGACGAGGTAAGCGGATTTCCCACCGAAAAAGCTGACGATCTCAATCGGGGTGCCGAACGCGGTGAGCGGATCGACTTTGAGGATTTCGAGAGATTCGACGCTCGTGATCCCGGTATCCGTATATTTTTGCAGCAAGGCGTTGAGGACGGCGCGGGCGTTGTCGCCATACTTGGAGAAGACATCCCGCTTTTTGACACTGAGGGCACGTTCCCGGCGCGTGAGGGGCGGTTGGTCAAAGGCCACATGGCAGATGAGGTCGAAGGCGTCGTATTCGCGCCCGACTTGATCGGCCAGTTCGTCGAAGAAGACCCCCTTGCTGGCGAGCTCCTCCAGAATCACCTGTTTCCGTTCGGCGTCATTCCAGACGGTTAGGAATTCATCCAGCGAGGCGAATTCCTCCCGGACTGTCTTGCGGGAGTAGTCCTTCAGGGATTCTGTGATGAGCTTGCCGTTGCCGTCGAGGTATTGGACGCGTTCGGTGGCGACCCGGACCTCGACGTTGTTGACGTAGTATTTCGTGGGAGGACCTGGCGGATCGACAATCGTGCCACCGGGGCCGGGCGTCGGGCCGTATGTGGTGGGGTCTTCCCCGGTCATCGTCGTTTCGGGTTCCTCTTCCGGCGGGGTGGGAGGATCCGTTGGGCCGGGTTCGTAGATCACAACCGGGGCGCCATCGAAGTCGGGATCCGCAAACAAGGAGGTCGCCCGCCTGAAGTCCATGATCGTGAAGAAGAGCTTGCCGTAATCCTCGTTGATGCGTGTGCCGCGTCCGATGATCTGCTTGAACTCGGTCATGGAGTTAATGCGCCGGTCCAGAACGATGAGCTTGCAGGTTTGCGCATCCACGCCGGTGGTCATGAGCCGGGACGTGCAGGCGATCACCGGATAGGGCTTCTCGGGATCGATGAAGTTGTCGAGTTGGGCCTTGCCCTCGTCATTGTCGCCGGTGATCCGCATCACATATTTGCTGTTCGCTGCCGCAAGGTCAGGATTCGCATTCACCAGCGCCTGCCGCATCCGCTCGGCATGATCGATATTCTCACAAAAGATGATCGTTTTGGCGAAGCGGTCGGTCGCTTTGAGAAATTCTGTGATCTTGGCCGCAACGACCTCGGTTCGCTTTTCAAGGATCAGGTTCCGGTCGAAATCCCGATCGTTGTATTCGCGATCCTCGATTTCTTTGCCGTATTTATCAAGTTGCCCGTCCTCCGGCCGCCATCCATCGAGGTCCTTGTCGAGGCCGATGCGGATGACCTTGTAGGGGGCAAGGAACCCGTCGTCGATCCCCTGCTTGAGCGAGTACGTGAAGATCGGTTCGCCGAAGTAATCGATGTTGGAAACGTCCTTCGTTTCCTTCGGGGTGGCGGTGAGGCCGATCTGGGTGGCCGAAGAGAAGTATTCGAGGATTTTGCGCCAGGCGGCGTCCTCGGCAGCGCTGCCCCTGTGGCACTCGTCCACCACCACGAGGTCGAAGAAATCGGGGGAGAACTGCTTGTAGATGTTCTGCTCCTCCTCGCTGCCGCTCACCGCTTGGTAGAGGCTCAGGTAGATCTCGAATGATTTATCGACATTCCGGTTCGTGATCTTCGTCATCGCCGTGCCGAATGGCTTGAAGTCGTTAATTTTCGTCTGGTCGGCAAGGATGTTCCGGTCCACCAGGAAGAGGATGCGCTTCTTTTTTTTCGCCTTCCAAAGCCGCCAGATGATCTGGAATGCCGTATAGGTTTTTCCCGTGCCGGTGGCCATGACGAGGAGGATGCGATTTTGCCCACGGGAAATCGCTTCCACGGTCCGGTTGATCGCGGTGCTTTGGAAGTAGCGGGGAATCTTCCCGGAACCGTCGTTGTAGTAATCCTGCGTGGCGATTGCGATCTGGTCGGGGGTGAGTCCCTTGGAGGCGCAGTATCGTGCACAAAGTTCCTCGGGTGATGGAAACTGGTCGAGCGGGATTTCGCGGGTGACGGTGCCACCAACAGCAGTGCGGTCGTGTTCCAGGAAGGCGTCGCCGTTTGAGCTGTAGGCGAAGGGAATGTCCAGAGTTTCGGCGTATTCCAGCGCCTGCGGCATCCCGTCGCCGACCGAGTGCTTGTTGTCCTTCGCCTCGATGACTGCGAGGGGCAGGTTTGGCTTGTAGTCGAGCAGGTAATCGGCCTTTTTTGCTTTTCCACGCCGGACGGTCTTTCCCCGGACGATCACGCGCCCGTTGGTGAAATAGGCCTCTTCCCGGATCTGGGTCATCAAATCCCAGTTGCTGCGGATGATCGCCGGGGTGATAAACTTCGTCCGAATATCCGTCTCGGTGAGTTGCTTCTTGTCCAGATTTCCGGTGTTGCCCACTGCCATAAAGGCGTGAGCATGATATGGGGAGCGAGATTCTGCGAGGCAAAAAAGGCGCGCTTCCGGGGTAATCAGCTCCCGACCAGCCGGAGTCCGAAGGCGAGCCAGAGCGGGATTGTGACGAGCCCGACGAGCGATGTCGCGAGGACGATCCGGATCGCGGTCGGGATGTCCCCGTTGTGGGCGCGCGCGAGAACAATCGGGAAGACGGCAGACGGCATCGCCGCCTGGACGACGAGCACGGACCGCAGGGCCGGATCCGCCGGAAGAAGGAGGGCGGCACCGAGAAGCATGGCGGGCAGGATGCCGAGGCGGAGCACGAGGCTCAGGCCGGTCGCCTTGTAACCGCTCCTCAAGGCATGCGGGGTGGCGTAATCCGCAAGCAGCGCCCCGCTGAGCAGGAGGCCGAGCGGCACCGCGCACATCCCGAGCATGTGCCAGGCCGTATCGACAGATCCAGGGATCCAGCGCTCCGCTCCGGCGAGGTTCAAGAGGAGCGCGGCGACGACGGCGATGATCGGAGGGTTCCAAAGCGGCTCCCACCAGCGCCGCCCCGCCTGGCGGCCGGCGATCGTGGTCACGGCGATGCTCCACATCGCCACCTCCACGCCAAGGTTGAATGCAAAAAGCACGCCGACGACCTCGCGGTCAAAGAGCGCCTGGCACAGGGGGAGCGGGATGTAGCCGTAGTTCTGGAGGCCGGTCGTGCAGGCGAATGTCCGGCGCACCGCGC
>JBGTAT010000170.1:0-2508 GCA_041749755.1 Terrimicrobiaceae bacterium
CTCCGGGACGCCGAGCGACGCGACGAGCTCCGCCCAGCGCGGCTTGAGCTCGGGAAGCATGTTGCGGAGCTGCTTCCGCCGCTCGGAGAATCCCCGCCGGACCAGCGAATCAAACGCCTTCTCGTCCAGCTCGCAGACATCCGCCACCGGACGCCGGTCGAGCGCGAGGACCGCCGAATCAACCTTCGGGGCCGGATAAAAAACCGAGGCGGGAAGCTTGCGCAGGGACGTCGCCTTCCAGCGCCGGTTCACGCAGACGGTCATCGCGCCGAATTCCTTCGTTCTCGGCGTCGCGTTCAGCCGCTGGGCGAGCTCGAGCTGGAGCGTCAAAACCAGGCGGGATGCGGGCGAGAGGGCGGAAGTGAATTTTGCGATCAGCGGGGTCGAGACGTAATACGGCAGGTTTCCGATGATCTTCACCGGGCCGTGACCCCACAGCTCGCGCAGATCAAAATCCAGCGCGTCCCCGTGGACCACACGCACCGACGGATCCGGGAATTTTTCTTTCAGGTGTGCGGCGAGCTTCCCGTCCTTTTCGAGGAGGGTGAGCCGAACGTTGGGCACAGCGAGGAACTCGGTCAGCGCGCCCAGGCCGGGGCCGATCTCGACGACGTGGTCGCCCGGCTCGATTTCGAGCGCGGCGACGATCCAGCGGGCCAGGTTCTGATCGTGCAGGAAGTTTTGTCCGAGGCTTCGCGTCGGGACGGTCTCAAGATCGCCGAGGCGGCGCTGGATTTCGCTCAATGTCATCTGCTTCCGCTAGCGTATTCGACCGGGATTCACAAACCCGGTGTGAATAATTTCTGTGGGCCCCAGGAACTTCTGCACAAGTTATTCACACCCTTCATTCCAGGAGGCTACGCAGCTGGGCGACCGTGGGCCGGGAGGAAAATTTTTCGGTGGCGAGCGCATGTCCAGCCTTCCCGAACCGCTGTCCGAGCGCCGGGTCGTGCAAAATTTCCGCGATCGCTTTCGCGAGGTCCCCGGGGTGGCGCTCCCCGACGAGCAGTCCCGTAACCCCATGGTCAACCATCTCGGGAATGGCGGCCAGTCGGGTTGAGACCACCGGGAGCCGGGCGGCCATGGCCTCGACGATCACGGTCGGCAGGGTATCCATGCCGCCATCCGCCTCGGTTGCGCACGGAAGGACAAAGAGGGCCGCCTCGCCGAGGCGCCTGCGAACCTCCTCCTGAGGCAGGGGGCCGGTGAGTTCGACACAATCTTCCACGCCCAGGTCCCGGACCTGGTTCCGGAGCGATTCCTCAAGCGGGCCGCCGCCGATGATCGCACACGAAAAATCCAGGCCCTTTTTGCGGAGGATCGCGCAGGCATCGATCAGGTCGGCAAAGCCCTTTTTTTCGATGTATCGCCCGACGGCGACCAGGCGCGGAAGGCCCGCGGGTTTGGCGGTCGCTGCGAACTTGCCGAGGTCCATGCCATTGTAGATCCGGTGGATTTTTTCCTCGTGGCCGGGAACTTTCCGGCAGAGCCAGTCGCGGGAAAACTCCGAGACCGCGACGACGAACGCCGCCTCGCCGACCAGCTCGCCCAGCGTGACCGGCGAGTCGGACTCGCAGAACATGTCGTTCGCATGGCCGGTGAAACTGAACGGGATGCCGTAAAACTTTTTGACCCAGAATGCGGTGCGGGCAGCGATCCCGGCAAAGTGGGCGTGGACGTGGCGCACCCCGGCGGCGCGAAGTTTTGGTCCGAGCCAAGCGGCTTCGAGCAGGCGCGCTTTTGCCGGCCTCTTCCCCCAGTTGCGGACCTGCCAGACGACCGGCCACGGATACCTTCCGAGCATCCGGGTCGTCCGCATTTCCCGGCCGAGCACAGCGGGATCGGGCAGGTATTGGACCCGGTCGGCAATCTCCTGCGGGCAGTCGGCCGGGAGGTCGCGCGGACGGCGGATCGAATAGATCGGGACCGCGCCGGCCTGGCGGCTCATCTCGGCAGCCTCGCGGTAGCAGAACGTCTGGGTAAACGATGGGAACCGCTCGAAAAGGTAGGCAAAGGCGGGCATGGGTTTAGGTTTCAGGTTTTCCGAGGGCGATCGCTTCGTCGTAGAACCCCTCCAGCCGGGCGATCGCCGAGGTCTGCTCAAAATCTTTGCGAACCCCCCGGGCTGCTCCGCGACCGAGCTCCGCAGCCAGCCCGGGGGTCGTCGCCAGGCGCAACAGGGCACCGGCCAGCGCACCCGAATCCCGTTCGGCCACGAGTAGACCGGAGACCCCGTCTGCCACGGCCTCGGGGATCCCGCCGTGCCGGGTCGCCGCGACCGGAAGCCCTGTTGCCATCGCCTCGAGCATCGAATTCGGAACCCCCTCCTGATCCTGGTTCGGGGGGGTCTCGCTGGGGTGAACAAAAATATGCGAGGTGGCGTAGAGTTTCCTCAGCTCAGCCTGCGGCAAAAATCCTGCGAACGTGACCGCCCCGGCGATCCCGAGCGAGGCGGCCAAGGCCTCCAGCTCCGCCCGCATCGGCCCCTCCCCGGCGATCGTGAGCGTC
>JBGTAT010000171.1:0-1762 GCA_041749755.1 Terrimicrobiaceae bacterium
GGGCGGCTCGGATACCGTCCCGACCCCGCGCTGGCGGCGTTGGCCCGCCGCCGCTGGCCGGGAGGGGCCAGCCCAAAGACCGCGACCATCGCCTACATCCACCACGGGGTCTCGACGAGCGCCACCCAATCCCCTCCCGAATTCCAGGGCGTCCGGCAGCGCGCGCAGGAATTGGGCTACGTCGTGGACGCCTTTTCGCTGAAGGAATACGCATCGCTGCCCGCGCTGAACCGGGTCCTCCATGCCCGGGGGATTCAGGGAGTTCTCGTGCAGGCATTCCGGGACAACATCCACATCGACCTCGAATGGGAGCGATTTTTTACGGTCTTTATCGGGCCGGAGAATGACCTGGCGCGCGTCCACAATGTGCAGGCCGACTTCCGTTCCGCCCTGCATCAGTCGGTCCAAGCCTGCCGGGATCGCGGATACCGCAAGATCGGGCTGGCATTGATGAACCATGCTGCAAGCGGGACGAACGTCCCGTTTCAAGCCCAGGCACTTTATGAGCGGTTGGGGTTAGAGAGCGTCATCGGCGCGCAGCCAGAGATCCTCATCTACGAACCGGCCAAGGATTTTGCCCCGCAGTTTTACCGTTGGTTTCGGGAGGCTCGGCCGGAAGTCGTCGTGTCAACAAACATCCAGCCATACTACTGGCTGTCATCGGCCCGCCACTATGACCGCAGGCAGAGGGATCGAAAAATCCCGGGCGATGTCGCCTTTGTCTGCACCCGCGGGACTATCGATGCCCCGGAGGTTGCCCATATGGACTTGCGCGAGAGTGAGCAGGGCAGGCAGGCCGTGGAACTCGTGCACCAGCAACTCCAGCACGGAGCCATCGGAAAACCAGAGATCCCCCTCCGCCTTCTCATTCCTCCCGCCTTCGTCGAAGGCCCAAGCCTTCCGGAAATTGGTGCAGCTTTTTCCTGACCCCGAGAAGATTGGCTTGATCCTCGTCCGACCCGCCCCTGCGTCACCGCAGCCACTGCTGTTCAGCGCGACCGTCGACGGTCTGCCCGGCAGGCGGACTTCTCCGGAGCCAGGGGGGGGAGCCGCTGATAGCGGAGCCCTTCCTAGGCATTATGGGTAAGGAACGGGCAAAAGAGAACTCCCTGGGGCCTCTCGCTCTGGCAGTGAGCGCAACTGCGGGAAAAGCACGTCTTGCCAGCATGCTCGAGACCTGTCAGTATACAAAGAGTCAGGACTCAAGAACGAGATGGCATCCCAACAGATACACCGAATTTGTTGCAGTCATGTTGTAGGAGAGTGTAAGTTGTTCAAATAAAGTGTCTTATACTGCCCTGTGGTGTAACGGTAACACAGCGGCCTTTGGAGCCGTTATTCATGGTTCGAATCCATGCGGGGCAGCCACTTGCGAAGGCGCGCGTGCCGGGTGATGGTGGGTACCGCACGGGGCGCATCTCCGAAAGTTGCATGCCTGTCAGTCGAGGGGCTTCCGGGTTCGGAGTTCCGCCTTTAGGCGGTGCCTTTTGGGCTGCCTCCTCACTCGCCAGCCGCCTAAAGGCGGAACTCCAAACAAGATTCCTTGAGGCGCAGCCCGTTTTTGCAACTTTCGGAGATGCGCCCTACCGCACGGCCAAGCCTAACTCGGGCGTGACAAGCGGGCCCACGCGCGGCATGTTTCCCCCCGATTCATGACCACCCTGGCTTCCACTGTCCCCGCATCCGGCTCTGCCGCCCGGCCTGACAGCCCGCTCCGCCGCGTCGCCCGACGGTTTTTCAGCGACCGCCTGGCGGTCGTCGC
>JBGTAT010000172.1:0-11093 GCA_041749755.1 Terrimicrobiaceae bacterium
GGCAAAACACTTCGATCCTATCGTGGCCGAACTCCGCAGCGAATATATCACAAAATACCAGCCGATCACCGAAGGCACCCACAGCGATCAATTCACCGAGCTGAGCACGAAGTTCTGGTTCCATTGCACAAACTCCGCGAATTCCGACGGACGCTGGCCGCCGCCGCCGGCAGAACCCTGCGAGTTCAACCGCCAGTGGGTGCGCAACGAAATCTCCGCCACGCGTGCGGTTCTCGCGGAACTTGCCGTGGCGACCAAGGGAATTCCCCTGCCGGAAAAGCCTGCCAACAACGAGCCCGCCGACGGTCCGGCCTACGGCCTCCACTTCACGGACAAGCCGCTCGATAACTTGCCGGACTTGAACTTCTACGAACTCCAGCACGCGCTCTACGCGGCTTGGCGTGCCTTCGACAACACGCAGGGCGATGAAAAAGCGGGCCATCAGGAGCGCGTGCTTGCGATTTACAGCGAATACCGCCGCCGAGGGATCACAAAATTCCGACAGCCCTCCATCTGACCTCGATGCCGACCATCATCGACACCGGGGAGACCATTCTCTTCATCGGGGACAGCATCACCGATGGCGGCCGTCGCGACGACCGATGGCGTCCGCTCGGCTGCGGGTATGTGCGGCTGTTCCACGACATGCTTCTCACGCGCGATTCTGAGAAAACGATCCGGGTGCTCAACCACGGAGTTGGAGGAAACACGGTGGAGGATCTCCGTTCGCGCTGGACGGATGATGTCCTCGCGCACAGACCGGATTGGCTGGTTGTTGCCATCGGCATCAACGACATAAACCAATACCTTTGCAACCAGGGTCCGTTCCCCCTGGACCCAAAAACCTACGAGGCAATCTACGAGAGCATTCTCAGCCTCACCAGAACGGCCCTGCCCGGGTGCAGGCTGATTCTGATCGATCCTTTCTATGGAAGCCAGGATGCC
Organism: Terrimicrobiaceae bacterium; assembly: GCA_041749755.1. GTDB lineage: Bacteria > Verrucomicrobiota > Verrucomicrobiia > Chthoniobacterales > Terrimicrobiaceae > QYQL01. Next base: position 946 of record JBGTAT010000172.1, read on the forward strand.
ACGCCGGACTCCTACCGCACCCGACTCTCGTCCTTGTTCCCGGAGTATCTGAACGCCGTTGCACGCCTCGCAGAAAAATTCCAGGCCCGTCGGCTCAAGCTTCACGAAATCTTCACCGCCAAACTCGCCGTGCAGCACCCTTCGAAGTATTTTCCACTCGAACCTGTCCACCCCGAACCAGCCGGCCACTTCCTCATCGCTGAATCGCTTTACAAGATTCTTGAACCCCCAGCCACGGACGCCCGGTAGATCGTTAACAATTTCTTACTTCATCATGATCAAAATCGTACAATGTTGGGATGACGGTATCGAGGATGACATCCGTCTCTGCGAAATGCTTCGTGCCCGCGGCGCCAAGGCAAGCTTCAACCTCAACCCGCGCCTTCACGGCCAGGATCGTGGCCCGACATGGCGGCACAAGGACTGCAAGGACGTCAGGCGATTGGCAAAGGGCGAGTTGGTCCCCACTTACCAAGGATTCACGATCGCGAACCATTCACTCACGCACCCCTGGCCGACAAAAATCCCGCTGGAGGAATGGCGCAGCGAGGTGTTCGATGCCCGCAAGGAGTTGCAGGACATCTTTGATCAACCCGTTCTTGGGTTTGCGTATCCCTACGGAGATTCCAACCCGGCAGTTGCTGAGATCGTGAGGGAAGCAGGGCATGTCTATGCGCGCTCCTGCGGCAATCTGACCCCGTGCTTTCCCCCCGCTGATTCGATGGCATTTGCGCCCGACCGGCATCACGCCGCCATGGACTTTTGGGAGCGCTACGAGTTGGCAAAATCGTCTGGATCTCCCGTGTTCTACTTCTGGGGACACAGCTACGAGTTCATCTCCGACGAGGACTGGGCGGCATTCGATGAAAAACTGGCCCGCTTCAACGCCGACACCGATGCCGTCTGGGCCGATCTGCCATCTCTCTTTATTGAACCATGAAAAACGTCACCTTTAAGAAAAATCTTACCGCCCTGCGCAAATCCCACGAAGCGTTGCTCGCACGGAAAAACTCCATCGACTCCTCATGGTATAATGGAGTCTACGAGCGCTTCAAACATCCGATCATCACGGCTGCCCACGTTCCGCTCGGATGGAGGTTTGATTTCAATGAGAAGACAAACCCGTTCCTCATGGAACGCCTTGGCGCTAACGCGGCCTTGAATGCCGGTGCCATCGAGTGGAACAACCGCATCGTTGTCTGCGTGCGTGTCGAGGGGTGCGACCGAAAAAGCTTCTTCGCCCTTGCTGAGTCCAAGAATGGGATCGATGGCTTTCGCTTCTGGCCTGAGCCGTGCGTGATCCCTGAAACCTCCGACCCGGACACCAACATCTACGACATGCGACTCGTGAAGCATGAGGACGGCTGGATCTACGGACTCTTCTGCACCGAGCGCCGCGACCCGAAGGCGAACGCTGGCGACCAATCCAGCGCCGTGGCCCAGTGCGGGCTCGTGCGCACGAAGGATCTGAAAACCTGGGAGCGCCTGCCCGACATCAAGACCCCCTCGGCCCAGCAGCGCAATGTCGTGTTGCATCCGGAATTCGTCGGCGGCAAATACGCGCTTTACACGCGTCCGCAAGATGGATTCATCGACGCCGGTTCCGGAGGTGGCATCGGCTGGGCACTTTGCTCCTCGATGGAGAGGGCAAGCACCGGGAAAGAGCGCATCATCGACAGCCGGGTTTATCACACAATCAGCGAACTGAAAAACGGCCAGGGGCCGGCACCGATCAAAACCCGCGAGGGATGGCTCCATCTGGCCCACGGGGTTCGCAATACGGCCGCCGGACTACGCTACGTCCTCTATCTCTTTCTCACAGACCTGAAAGATCCGACAAAGATCCTCGCGAAACCCGGCGGCTATTTCATCGCTCCCGAGGGCACCGAGCGGGTCGGCGACGTTTCAAACGTCGTTTTCAGCAACGGATGGGTTGCAAAGAAGGATGGCTCCGTTCTGATCTACTACGCCTCATCCGACACCCGCCTGCACGTGGCAACCACATCGATCGCACGGCTTCTCGACTACGTGAAGAACACCCCGCCCGACGGCCTGCGCTCGGCCGAGTGCGTGAGGCAGCGCATGGATCTGATCCGGCGGAACCGGAAACTCAGCTGACCATGCGCTACGGATATTTTGATGCGGACGCACGGGAGTATGTCATCGAACGGCCGGATACTCCGCGCGCGTGGAGCAACTACCTGGGCTCAAGAAAATACGGCGGCATCATCACCGCCGGGGCGGGCGGGTATTCGTTCACGCGCTCGCCCGCCGAGGGCCGAATCCTCCGGCACCGCTATAACAGCATTCCGATGGACCTGCCCGGCCGCCAGTTTTATATCCGCGACGCGGAGTCCGGAGATTTCTGGTCCGCCGCCTGGCAGGCGACGAGGAAGCCCCTCGATCAATATAAAACCGAGACCCGGTTCGGTCCGGGCTATGCGGTGATCCGGAGCGAATTCTCGGGCATCCGGTCGGAGAGCAGCTACTTCATTCCCCTGGATGCCTCGTTCGAGTATTGGCGGCTGCGCCTGACGAACACCGGGAGTTCCGAGCGCGTGCTGCGGGTCTTCGCCTTCTGTGAGTTCACGACCGAATGGAACCTCATCAACGACACGCTCAATCTCCAATACACCCAATATATCGGGCGGGCGGAATTCCGCAACGGGTTCATCGCGGCGAGTTCCTGTGCACATCTTCCCGAGGACCCGGAGAACTTCGCTAACCGCGACCAGTCGAGGCATTGGTGGATGACCCAATGTCTCGCACCGGTGACCGGCCACGACTGCGACCGCGAATCGTTCATCGGCAGCTACGGCGGGTTTCATGCTCCCGACGCCGTCGCGTCCGGAGGCTGCTCGCAGAGTGCGGGAATTTCCGACAACACCTGCGGTGCACTGCAAAGCGACTTTTGTCTCGCCCCGGGCGAATCGGCAGATCTCCTCATTCTTCTCGGCACCGGCCAGGCCTCCACCGAAGGGAAAAATACGGCGAAGACTTTTGGAAACCTCCATGCTTTCGACTCCGAGCTTTCGCGCCTCAAAACCCACTGGCACGGGCTTCTGGATACCCTGCAGGTGCAGACGCCGGACCCGGATTTCGACAACATGGTGAACGTCTGGGGTGCCTACAATGCGCTGATGACCTTCGAGTGGTCGCGCTCGTGTTCGCTGGTTTATACCGGTCAGGACCGCGATGGATACGGGTTCCGCGACACCGTGCAGGATTGTTTGGGCGTGACGGCCATGCTTCCGCAGGAGGTTCGCGAGCGACTCCTCCTCATGCTCTCCGCACAGGATTCCACTGGAGGTGCCCAGCCGGAGGTCCGTCCCTGGTCGCACGCGCCCGGCCGAATGCCTCCCACCCCGGAGTCCCGTTATCGGTCGGACGATTGCCTTTGGTTTTTTAATGCAATTCCGGCCTATGTGGATGAAACAGGCGACGTCGGTTTCTACAATGCGGTCGTTCCGTATGCGGACACCGGGGAAGACACGGTGCTCGCACATCTTCGGCGGGCCATCGAGTTCAACCTTGCGCGCAGCGGGGCGAACGGCCTCCCCTGCGGCCTGTCTGCGGACTGGAATGACTGCCTGAAACTCGGCTTCCGCGGCGAGTCGGTCTTCGTTGCCTTCCAGCTCCGCCTTGCCCTCTCGACCTTTGCAAAAATCAGCGCATCCCTTGGTCTCGTCGGGGAAAGGGAATGGGCGGAGTCCGGGCTGGCCGTCCTTGATGCCAAAATCGCCAAGGTGTGCTGGGACGGGGAGTGGTTCATCTGGGCGATTGCCGAGGATGGGACGGTCTTTGGCACGAAGGATTATCCCGAAGGCCAAGTTTACTTGAATACCCAGGCCTGGGCTGTGATCTCTGGAGCAGCTTCGGGAGATCACGCCGCACGCGCCCTCGCCACCGTCCGCTCCCGTCTCGCCTCGGAGTGGGGGGTCGCGATGTGTGCTCCTCCATTTGAAAAAACTCCGGTTGATATCATGCGCGCCGTTCTCTTTAACCCCGGCAACAAAGAAAACGGGGGGATTTTTTCGCACACGCAAAGTTGGGCCGTTCTGGCGGAGGTGCTGGCTGGCGATCCGGGGACCGCTTGGAAGTACTATCGTGCATTCCTTCCGGCTGCGCAGAACGACAAAGCCGACATCCGTGAGATCGAGCCCTACGTCCACTGCCAGAGCACGCATTCGCAGTTCTCCGAGAAATTCGGGCGCTCGCGCGTTCCCTGGCTCTCCGGCACTGCGTCCTGGGCCCACTTTGTAGCGGCAAGTCACCTTCTGGGCATCCGTCCGGAATCCGGCGGCCTGCGCGTGGACCCCTGCATTCCAAAAGATTGGCCGGGTTTCACCGCCATCAGAAAATTCCGGGGCCTGCGCATTCACATCGAGGTGAGGAACCCCGATGGCAGGTGCCGGGGAGTCAAGTCGCTGTCTGTCAACGGCACCGCTCAAGTGGGAAATTTTATCCCTGCGGACGGCCTTGGCGACGATTGCCGCATCGTCGTTTGCCTGTAGGCGGCGTGGCGCAATTCGATAAAAGCCGGGTCGCAATGTGCTCTGGCGCATTCCGGCGGGAAGCGGGATATTCAACTCGCCTTCCCACCAGAAAATATAAGCATGAAAATCCCCCCCCTCACCCGAATTGCCATCATCCTTGCAATCCTCCTCACCGCTTCGCCCCCCACGCTGTTTGCCGGAGTCGAAAAAAATGAGGACGGAACTTACACGATCAGCGGCACATGGTCGTATTGGCAGGATAAAGGCCTGATCGCACCGGCCGGAAAAACTCGTGATTTTGGCGAGTTCAACCAGATTCTTTTCAAGCCGCTCGCAAATGAATTCGAAGGGGCAAAATCCCTCAAAAAGACCGTCGCCACGTTTAAGGTCAAAGCGAGGGAAGGCGGATCGGACGATGGAAAAATCCTCATTGTGGAGCAGATTCTGGAACGTTTGGATGGGGGGGGGCCCGGCGAGGCGGCCCCAAAGGAGGAATAGCCAGATGCGGCGCATTGCTTTGGCTTTGCTGGTCGGCCTGCTCCCCGGGATTCTCCCGGCACAAGCACTGCGGACGAATTCCGTCGGTCGACAGCCCTTCCAGACCGGAATGCGTGGCCTCGCTGCGGCAAACGGGGTTTGGGTGGCGGTTGGCGAGGCGGGATCAATCCACTCTTCCGCCAATGGAACCGCCTGGATCCGACGGGAGACGTTTACACGTTCGGATCTTTACGCCGTGGCATGGACGGGGGCTGCCTTTTGCGCGGTCGGAAACGATGGCTCCATCCTCACGAGTTCCGATGGCACCACATGGGTCCAGCAAAACAGTGGCACATCACTCAATCTGGCCTGTGTGACATCGGGTAATGGTCTTGTTCTTGCGGCAGGCGATGCCGGTCGCATTCTGAAAAGCCCGGACGGCACCGCCTGGAGCGCCATCACCACAACAATGACGGATCGCATCAATGGGCTTGCCTTTGGCAGTGGAGTTTTTGTTGCGGTGAGCGAGTCGGGCGGGATCCTGACCTCGCCGGATGGTGACTCGTGGACGGCTCAATCGTCGCCGGCATCCGGAGCGCTTTCGTCCGTCGTCTTCGGCACTGGGGTATTCGTCGCCGTCGGCGCGGCCGGTGAGGTCTTGACCTCACCTGACGGCATCGCATGGACCGTGCGACGCTCGGGGCAAATGGAACGGCTATGGTGCGTTGCCGTGACAGGATCTGGATTCACCGCTGTCGGAAGCGGAGGCGTTATTGCGCAATCCTCCGACGGGGTCTCTTGGACGTCGCAGACCCTTTCGGGAAGCCCGCTGCTGCGGTCGGTCGCACCGGGCCTCACGGGGTTGGGTGCGGTTTCCGACGCAGGCGATCTCTGGCTTTCAAACGACGGATCCGCTTGGACGCTGGAATCAACGGGTGGAGATGCCGATTTGGCAGGGGCTGCAACAAACGGAGCAGGAACGTTTGTCGCTGTTGGGACAGGAGGTGCGATTTTCTATTCTGCAGATGGGGCCTTGTGGAATGAAGCGGACTCACCGGTGACGGAGGATCTTGATGGGATCGCTTATGGCTCCTCGACATTCGTCGCGGTCGGAGCAGCCGGGAAAGTTGTCACGTCCCCTGATGGGATCATCTGGTCGGCTGTCAATTCGGGCACAAGCTCACATCTCAAAGGCATCACGTATGGCGCATCCGGCTTCGTGGTCACAGGCCAAGCCGGACTGATCCTCCGGTCCGCCAACGGGACCGACTGGGTTTCCTCCACCATCCCTGGAGCGAAAGGCGATATGCTGGGCGCGGCTTATGGCGCCGGCCTCTACGTCGCCGTCGGCCAATGGGGGCAGATCGCCACCTCGGCAGATGGTGCGACATGGGCGCTCCTGCCCGACGATCCCGCCCAAAAAGAGCGGTGGTATGACATCACGGGAATTGCGTTTTCCAATGGGAGGTTCGTTACCTCGACAAATTTTTCCACCAGCTTCACCTCGACCGATGGCACAACCTGGACGAAACGCGCGGCGGCAATGGTTCCTGGGCGTGATTTTCAAGGGGCGGTGGCGGTCGGCGATAATTTCGCGGTCTTCGGCGACAAGGGGATCATCCAGACATCATCCGACGGACTCGCATGGAGCGAGGTGCCACGCGTGACAGGAGCCCGGCTTCGCGGAGCCGCCTCCAGTGGAAGCGTCACGGTTTTTGTCGGGGACCATGGGGCCATCGTTCAGGCGGCGAGCCTTGACCGGCAGACAAACTGGACCGCCTATCACGACACCATCACGCAGGCGGATGATGCCGCCCATGTCACCACCGGTGACCTGACAACCGACACCGCACTCGTTGATTTTTCGACCGGCGCTGCCCTTCCGGGAGTCACCATCAAGTTCGCGAAAACGACCGGGACCAGCGGCGGATTGAAAACCGACGCCAATAGCGGCAACCCCGTCCTCGGCGGTGATGCGGCCGCCATCTTCGGGGGCATCATCGGCTTCGGCACGCAGGTCTGGGATCTCGGGAAAAGCCCAGGCACGGCAACTATTACGATCAGTGGGCTAAGTCCGGGGAGAATTTACGATCTGTCACTCTTCGCCACGAGGAATATCTATGCCAGCAAGACAAAATTTTCCTTGGCGGGGGCGGCATCTTTCACAGCAACTCATAGTGCAGGAAACTTGGGGACTGGAGGGAGTCCAGCCGGCGCAGAGGTCTCAATTGCAACTGGGGTTGGCTCGACGGTTGCAGGCCGAGCAGCTCGCTGGTCGGACCTGATCACCACTGGAACCACCTTGACGGTGACGGTTACCGCCTTTGATTCGACAAACTCCTGCATCCTTCCGCAAGCCATCCGCCTCATGGAAATGACGGAGACACCCATTGTGGTGACCGGCCCTTCCTCAGCGACTGCATCAGCCGGGGACTCCCTGACCCTGACCTCTTCGGTTCTGGGGACCGGGGTCACCTACCAATGGTATCGGCGCGATGTTGCCGGAAACGTGAGCCCTGTCGCCTCTGCCAACGGATCCACATTGGATCTCCCGAATCTCAGCGAAAGCGCACAGTATTTTGTCCGGGCCACCGCCTCGGGCGGAAGTGTCGATTCCCCTCCCTCTACCGTGATCGTCCAGCGGACCTACGAGCAGTGGGCGGCAGTCCAAGGGCTTCCCCCATTGGCGGATGCAGACGACAGCGACGGCGACGGGATTCCGAATCTTGTCGAGTATGCGATTGGAGCAAACCCCAATTCGCCGACACCCTCCCCCGCACCGGCGATTGATGGTGCCAACCAACTCACTCTCACTTTTCAATCCAGCAAGGAAACCGGAGGACTAACGATTATCCCTGAGACCTCAACAACTCTGACTGCAGGCTCCTGGACATCCCCTGCGCTCAACCGACTCGCCGACGAAAACTTTGCCACCGAAACCTGGGTGGCCTCCGTGCCACTCACCTCCTCCCGCGCATTTCTCCGCCTGCGCGTTACACGACCCTGACCCATGCTCACCCGCCGACACTTTCTGAAATCCACCACCGCGATCGGAGTCTGCTCGCTTATTGGGTTGGCGGGACTCCGGGCAGACAGCACGCCGACCGGGCCGATCAATGTCCTCTGGATCATTGCGGACGACATGGGCCACGGCGACCTTTCGAGCACTGGCCGGCTTAACTATTCGACCCCAAACATCGACCGGCTCGGCCGAGAGGGGGTGACGATGCAGAATGCCTACGTCTATCCGGTTTGCACGGCAACCCGCGCCGCCCTTCTGACCGGGCACAGCCCGCAAAAATACGGTTTGGAAAGCGTGCTGCTGCCGGGGTATTCCTCCGGGCTCCCTTCGAACTCGATTACGGCCGCCAAGGAGTTCAAGGCCGCTGGCTACCACACCGGACTAATCGGGAAATGGCACCTCGGCGACCAGCCCGCCTCCCATCCCAACGCCCAAGGGTTCGACGAGTTTTTTGGATTCCTGTGGGGCGAAACCGGATACTACACACACACCAAGGAGGTCAGCGGGGTTGATGAACTCGATTTCCATCAGAATGGCACTGTCAGCGATATTAAAGGCTATGCCACGGATCTCTATTCCTCAAAAGCCATCTCCTTCATTCGCCAGAACCAAAGTCATCCGTTCTTCCTCTGCCTGTCCTACAACGCCCCGCACTACTACCTCGACGCCCCGCAGGAATACCAAAATCAGTTCACCGGAACATCGAACGCAAAAATGTATGCTGGCGTGATGAAGTCCCTTGATGACAGCGTCGGACGGGTGCTGGCCGAACTCGCACGCCTTGGACTCGATAAAAACACGCTGGTCGTCTTTACAACTGACAACGGGGCACCGGAAAGCGGCGGTTCCAATGCCCCCTTCTCGGGATTCAAAAACTCGCTGATGGAGGGCGGTATCCGCAGCCCGCTCATGGCCCGCCTCCCCGGCGTGATCCCAAGGGGTCACAGGAGCAGCGAAAACTTTGCTGCATGGGACCTGCTGCCCACGACGCTGTCGTTCGCCGGGCTTACCGCTTCGGCGGCGGTCGAAGGAGTGAACCGAAAGGCTCTCTTCACCACTCAGGGAGCCACCAACCCCGATCCCCTCTGCTTCCGTTACACCATGGCCGGCAAAATTTCCCGCGCAGTGGTGAAGGAAAACTGGAAGTTATTCTACGATGAGGTCACCGGTGTGACATCGCTCTTTGACCTCGGCAACGATGTCGCGGAATCAACCGATGTTTCCTCCGCCAATCCCGCCAAGGTTGCCGAGCTGAAGGCTGACTGGAATGCATGGTCTGGTTCGTTCTCGCCAAGCCTCGGCACATGGTGAGTAGTTCATTTATGCGGTGTCTTCTCCTCCGCGCCACGCCATGATCTCCTGAGTCCGATAATATCGAACCCTCTATTCCGATGCGTCCCAACCTTCTCTACATTTTTGCCGACCAACTGAACGGCTTTTCCCTCGGATGCAATGGCAACCCCGACGCCCGCACCCCTCACCTCGACGCGTTGGCAGCAAGGGGAACGGTCATTCAAAACGCCTGTTCCAGCGCCCCGGTCTGCACCCCGGCCCGGATCACCATGTGGACGGGACGATATGCGGGGAACCTTGGAACTCTTGCCAATGATGCGCGAATTCCCGCCGGGATTCCAACCATGGCCGACGCCTTTCGCAGCGCAGGGTATCTGACCTCCTATGTCGGAAAATGGCACATCGGTGGCTCCGGAAACGTGCCGGTGCCGGAAGACCTTCGCGGAGGCTTCGAGGCATTTGCCGGATTCCAATGCTACAACGAATTCCACCAGAACGTTCGCTTTTTCGACGAGCACAACCAAGCGCTGGAATTTCCAGACCGGCACCGCACGGATGCAACATTCGACCTCGCCATCGAGCGTCTGCGGGCGGCAGCGCATGGTGACCGTCCGTTTCTCCTCTGCGTCTCCGAGCAGGCGCCGCACTATCCGTGTCAGCCGTCGTCCGAATTCCTTGCGCCATTCACAGGACGTCAAATGAGGACTCGTCCGAATGCCGTTGTCGGCATCGACCCATACACCCCCACCTACAGTCCCCCCTCGCCCCCGAAAATAGAGGATCCCACATTCAAAGCCTACGGCGGGGATATGCAGGAATACCTGCGGCACTATCATGCCGCCGTTTCCCAAGTGGATGCC
>JBGTAT010000173.1:0-7116 GCA_041749755.1 Terrimicrobiaceae bacterium
GAGGCGGCGTACGACCGGCAGGAATTTGTGTCGCTGGCCACGGTCGAGCGCCGGATCGAGCTCGGGCTGGTCTGGCAGGTGCGGACGACCGTGCGGCGGCTTTCGCCGGCCGGGAAGGCGATCGCCCTGCGCGTCCCGCTGCTCGAGGGTGAGAATGTCCTCTCCTCAAACGCGCAGATCGCGGATGGCAGGATCGATGTGAGGCTCGGCGCGCAGCAGGATTCGTATTCGTGGGAGAGCGAGCTCGTGGCAACGGCGGAGCTGAAATTAAAAACAAACCCTGCCGATACGTGGACCGAGGCGTGGCACCTCATTGCATCCCCGGTGTGGAATGTCGGGATCAGTGGGCTTGCACCGAATTTTGAGGCGGGAAATCCGAATCTCGTCCCGGTGTGGAGGCCATGGCCGGGCGAGGAGGTCATGCTGAGCATCACCCGTCCGGAGGCGATCCCCGGGGCTACGGTGACGATCGACAAGGCGATGCACGAGGGCACGCCCGGCATGCGGCAGATGACCTCCCAACTCACGCTCAACCTTCGCTGCAGCCTCGGGGAGGACTTTTTGATCGGCCTGCCATCCGGGGCAGAGGTCACCGGGCTCCAGGTCAACGGCGCACCCGCACCGGCGCGCGTGGACGCCGGAAAGCTCATCGTGTCCCTGCGTCCTGGCGAGCAGGCGGTCCAGGTGAACTGGAAGGCAGAGACTCCATTGGGCATCCGGGCGAGGGTGGGGGAGGTCCGCCTGCCGGTGGGGAGCGCGAACATTACGACCGTGCTGCATGTGCCCGAGAGCCGGTGGGTGCTATGGACCGACGGCCCGCTGCGCGGACCGGCCGTCCGGTTCTGGACGGTGCTAGCATTTTCCCTCCTGGCCGCCGGGCTGCTGGGAAGGCTCGGCTCCTCTCCGCTCCGCACGCATGAGTGGATGCTTCTCGGGATCGGCCTTACCCAGGTTCCATTGCCCGCGGCGCTTGCCGTCGTGGCTTGGCTCTTCTTTTTATCATGGCGGCGGAGCGAGTCCTTTCTGCGGCTTCCTGCTTGGGGCTTCAACCTGCTCCAGCTGCTCCTGATCGTTCTGACCGTGCTGGCGCTGGCCATTTTTGTGGCGGTTGTTGCCGAAGGGCTGCTTGGAAACCCGGAGATGTTTATTGCCGGCAACGACTCGACGCGCAGCACTCTGCGCTGGTATCTGGCCCAATGCGGAGAGCTCCTTCCCCGGCCTGGATGCCTCTCCGTTTCGATCTGGTGGTTCCGGCTCCTGATGCTCGCGTGGGCGCTGTGGCTTTCGGCCTCCCTGCTCCGCTGGCTCCAGACGGCCTGGCAGAGCTTTAACTCGGGCGGGTATTTCCGGGGCAAGCGGCGGTCTGTCCCGCCGCCGCTCGATCCGTAGCGGCGGTCAGATCCGTCGCGCGGCCGCCTGCGCCTTGAGGCAGAGCTCGGCCGCCTTGAACGCGTGCTCCTGGCTCATTGCCGTCTCGGTCCTGTTGAGCGAGTCCAGGATGAGCTGGCCAAAAAACGGGAACCCGACCTTGCCGGTAAGCTCGTAGCGTTTTTCGAGCGATTTGTTGACCAGGTAGAGCTGGTCCCCGCCCTCGCCGCGGCCGACGTCCACATACTTGCGCAGCTCGATGTAGCCTTCTGTTCCCAGAAGAAACGTGCGCCCGTCTCCCCATGTGCGCGAGGCGTCCGGGGTGAGCCAGTCGATCCGGATAAAATTTGTCGCCCCGTTGTCACCGAGGAGGTGGGCCTCTCCAAAATCTTCCAGCTCGGGGAATTCCGGATTGTTCCGGTTTGCGACCGTCGCCGAGAGAACCGTGGCGTCGCGGGCCCCGCTGTAGAAGAGGAACTGTTCAAACTGGTGGCTCCCGATATCGCAGAGGATGCCGCCGTATTTTTCGCGCTCGAAAAACCATGCCGGACGGGAGGCCGCGCTGAGCCGGTGCGGGCCGAACCCGATGACCTCGATCACCTTTCCAATCGCACCCTCGCGGACGAGCTCCCCGGCGAAGACCGCACATTCCGAATGGAGGCGCTCGCTGAAGTAAACCATGAATTTCCGCCCCGTCTCCGCAACCGCCTCCCGGGCATCAGCCAGCTGCTCCAGCGTCGTGAACGGGGTCTTGTCGGTAAAGTAGTCCTTCCCGGCCCGCATCACCCGGCAGCCGAGCTCCCCGCGAAGGTTCGGCACCGCCGCAGCAGCGACCATCCGGACCTCCGGATCCTCTAAAATCCTGTCCAGCGAATCCACCGAGGTCACTCCCGGAAATGCCTTGCAGAACGCCGCCCGCTTTTCCGGGTCCGGCTCATAGACGGATTTTAAAACCCCGCCCGCCTCGGTGAGGCCGTTACACTGCCCGTAGATGTGCCCGTGGTCGAGGTGGGCAGCTGCAAAAACAAATGCGCCGGGCCCGACGACCGGAGCCGGCTTGCCTTTCGGCGCGTAGTTCATTCCATCTTTCATCGATTAAAGTTTTCCGAACGAATTTGCCATATCGCGAGCCGACGGATCCCGGCGCACGACCGCCTTTTTTTGGAACCGCGAGGAGGAGATCCTGGCTTTCAGGGCCGCCTCGTACGCTTTGCCGCTCATCGGCAGCGTCACGGTCGTCTTTTTGAAACTCGACAGCAGCATGGCATTGGCCAGCTCCACGGAGTGGATGCCCTCGGCCGCGGGCGCGATCAGCGGAGCACGGTCCAAAATCGCCGCCACAAAGTTTTTCAAAATTCCGACATGCTGCTCGCCGCTTCCCTCGACCGGAATTTCAATATTCCACGTTTCCGGCCCGGCCCATTTTCCGGGAGTCGTCCGGCAGAACTCGCCGACCGGGACGACGGTCCGCGTAAAATGGATCCCCCCATTTTCGAGGACCACGCGCCCGCGGTCGCAGGCGATCTCCATCCGGTTCGTCCCCGGGGCCTCGCCGGTTGCGGCGATGAACGTCGCCGTCGAACCGTTTTTATAGCTCAGGTACGCCGTGACGTCGTCTTCCACCTCGATATCGTGGTAGCGGCCGAGCCGGCAGAATGCCGTCACGGTTTCCGGCATCCCGAAGATCCACTGGAGGAGGTCGAGGTTGTGCGGGCACTGGTTCAGTAAGACCCCTCCACCCTCACCCTTCCACGTCGCACGCCATCCGCCGGAAGAATAATACGTCTGCGAGCGGAACCAGTTTGTGATCGTCCACTGCACGCGCTGGATCGCCCCGAGCTCGCCGCTCTGCACCAACTCCCGAAGCTTGGTGTAGTGCGGGTCGGTTCGCTGGTTGAACATTGCCGCAAAGACCGGCTTGCGGCCTCGCCTGGCCTGCCGCGAGGCTGCGATGAGCCGCTCGCAGTCCGCCTTGTGCACGCCGATCGGCTTCTCCACAAGCAGGTGCAACCCCGCCTTTAATACCTCCACCCCAATCCGCACATGGTCCCAGTGCGGCGTCGCTATCAAAATCGCGTCCACCTCGCCGGAGGCGATCAGATCGCGCGCGGATTCAAATTTTCGGATTTCCGGGAACGGCCCGAACGCGGCCGGGTCGGTGTCCGCCGCCGCGACAAGTTCGAGGCGGGGGACTTTTCCTTCCAGGATCCAGCGGGCGTGTGACGCCCCCATGGAGCCAAGACCAATGATGCCAAGACGAACAGTTTTCATAAGATGTTGGGAGAATCTGCTGGTAAAGCCAACACGTGTTAGTAGGTTTCCGGATTTATGGGAAGCAAAAAAAATCCATCGATTCGTTCGACCGCCGAGCTGGCCGGGCAGCTGGGGATTTCGAGGTGGGCGGTTTCGCGCGCGCTCAACGGCCGAGCGGGTGTGAGCGCGGAGACGTCGCGGCGGGTTCGCGAGGCGATGGACCGGTCAGGATTTCTTCCCAGCCCGCTGGCGCAAGGCCTCCGGCGCGGGCGCACGCGGTACGTTGGCATTTGCCTGCCGGAGTTGGAATCCTTCTATCTCGAGCCCAAGCTGGAGCTATTGCGCGCGGAGTTGTCCGGGCGCGGGTTTCAAGTGATCGTTGGGATGACGGATGGAGATCCCTTGAACGAGAAGGCGATGCTGCAGCAGTTTGGTGCCCTGCGGACAGCTGCGATCGTCGCGGTCGCCTCGAGGCAGCCCAGGAGTGTGATCCAGTCCCTGGAGGCGCAAGGGACTCGTCTTCTCCTGGTTGATCCGCTGCGCGAGGGGCATTCGGGAGGGATCGCGGTGAACCGGCGCTCCGGGATGCACGAGGCGGCGGCCCATTTGCTCGAGCACGGGCACAGACGGTTAGGGGTGCTGGGCATTCTGGGCGACACGCTTTATACGAGGCGCAGGCTGGAGGGGGTTGAGCGTGCTTGCTCCGAGCGAGGGCTTGAGGCCCGGCGGGCGGTGCGTTCGATCGCGCTACCCGACAGCGGCGGCAGCGACCTGCAAAAAGGATTTCAGGCGGCGGGAACGATCCTCCGACTTCGTCCGGTGCCGACGGCGATTCTGGCCCTGAATGATCTTGTGGCCCTGGGCCTTATTGGCGGACTTCAGGAAGCGGGCTTGGCGGTCCCGGGTGACATTTCGGTCGTGGGCTACGACAACCGGGAGATCGGAGCCTTCAGCACACCGAAGCTCACGACGATCGACGCGCACCCGGATGCTCTCATGCGCCAGGTGGCAGCCGACCTGCTTACCATGATCGAGGCGGGTGGCACGAGGCGCACGGTCACGCTCTGGCTGGAGACAAATCTCGTCGTGCGGGACTCCAGCGGCCCGGCTACATCTGCCAGGCCGGCTTATTCTGGTAAGCCCACCGGTAATAGTCGGCGCGGGTGAGGTTCCCGGCTGCCGCATCGTCGATGTGGAGCCGAACCTCTGGATGCATCTGCAGGATCGAAGCCGGATTGCTCGCGGTGATCGGGCCCTCGACGGCCCCCGAAACGGCTTCGGCCTTGCCCGGACCAAATGCCATGAGCAGGATGGAGCGCGCCTCCATGATCGTCCCGATTCCCATCGTGATCACGTGGTGGGGGACCTCGTCCGGCGCGGAAAAGCACCGGGCATTGTCCTCGCGCGTGCGCCGCGTGAGCGTCTTGATCCGGGTCCGGGAGGAAAGCGAGGATCCCGGCTCGTTGAACCCGATATGCCCATCCGAGCCGATGCCCAGGATCTGGAGGTCGATCCCCCCGGCCTCGCGGATCTCACGCTCGTAGTCGGCGCAGCCGGCAGGAACCTCCCCGCCCGAGACCAGCCCGCTCGGGATCCGAGTGCGCGCCGGATCAATATTCACGTGCGCAAAAAATTTTTCCTGCATGAAGGCGCGATACGAGGCCGGGTGCCCGGGCCCCAGGCCAAGGTATTCGTCGAGGTTAAACGTGCGGACGCGCGAAAAATCCAGACCGTCCTCCCGGTGCATCCGGATGAGCTCGCGGTACAGCAGGACCGGCGTGCTGCCGGTCGCCAGGCCTAGGACGGCGTCCGGCTTCCCTTGGATGATCCGCGCGACCAGCGTTGCGGCCCTCTTCGAAGCGGCCTCCGCGTCGTCTGAAATGATGATTTCCATGTGGATTCATAGAGAATGGAACAGATTAGCAGCCGGGGAACAAGCCCCTATCAGGGGATCTTCCGGGCAACACGATGGCGCGGCGTTTGTCGTGGAATTCGCGATGCCGATTTCTGCCGCACAGCTTCGTAGGGTTAAACCCCATAGCTGGACTTTGATGCCTATCCGAAGGTGGCGGCGAACCAAATGCAACCACCACAAGAAACACCCAATTCAATGAAGCGCCCAAAAACCACCCTTCTTTCTACGCCAGCCCTCGCGCTTGCAGCCGCCCTCCTCATCGCTCCGCATGCGATGGCTGCGGACGATAAATCAACTAATGCAACGGCCACGCAGCCGGACAACACCGCCCGGAACGAACGTGATCGCGATCCCAAAGCCCTCACGCCGCTCGACCAGGGCAACAGCAAGGCAGACGTCGACACGACAGCTCAGATTCGCCGGGAGATTGTCGGTACGAAAGGACTCTCGGTCAATGCGCAGAACGTAAAGATCATCACGAACAACGGACACGTTACCCTCCGGGGGCCGGTCGACTCGGCAGGCGAAAAGCGCATCGTCGGTGAGATAGCAGCCCGGATCGCTCCCTCCAAGCACGCGGACAACCAGGTCGAAGTCCGCAGCGCCGCCCCCGCCAACTGAATCACTCCAACCAAACCAAAACCAAACAACCATACCAACATGTCAAAACAATCCGTATTCTGCATCGCAACCACGCGCACCCAGGCTGAACAAATCGTTGATCAGCTTAAGGAAGCGAACTTCTCCAACGCCGATATCTCCGCGCTTTTTTCCGATCAGGAATCGGCGCACGATTTTGCGCACGAAAAAAACACCAAGGCGCCCGAGGGGGCTGTCGCCGGCGTTAGCACAGGCGGCGTCATCGGGGGAGCCCTCGGCTGGATCGCCGGGATCGGTGCTCTCGCCATTCCAGGAGTTGGTCCGTTCATTGCGGCGGGCCCCATCGTTGCTGCGCTCAGCGGCGCAGCGATCGGCGCGACCGTGGGAGGGATCGCCGGCGGCCTTATCGGAATGGGCATTCCGGAACTCGAAGCCAAGCGCTACGAGGGCAAGCTCAAGGAGGGCAATATCCTGATCTCCGCGCATACCGAGAGTTCGCAGGAGGTTGCACGAGCCAAGGCGATCTTCATCAGCGCCGGAGCGGAGGATATCTGCACGATCGCTGAATCGGCCACGCCAAAACCGTCGCACCAACAAAAGCAGGGCGAAGACCGCCCCGCTGCCCGGGCCTACGCCACCGGGGAGTCCGCGCACCGCGACATCGCGGAAAAGCACTAACACACCGAAAAAGGCTCCCGCAGCCCGGGCGACCGGGTGGCGGGAGGCCACTTCATCCAAAACCAATCCAGTGAAAGACAATCACAAGTGTCCGGTTATAAGTGCCACAACAGCAGTTGGTTAGTAACTAAGGGTTCCAAATGTCTGAAATCATTATCTGGAAGTAGTTCATGCATAGGTGTTTTTTCAAACGGGTGAACGCTCAAAAGCTGCAAAGTTCTGTGCAAGGTTCCCGGCAGGTTCAATTCCTTGTGAATGATGGCCACCATCAGGTAAACGCACACCGCGATCCAGATCTGAGT